>CAYRVY010000129.1:0-6120 GCA_964427695.1 uncultured Flavobacteriaceae bacterium | reverse complement strand
ACATGATAAAGCTTCATGATAAATATTTTAAACCATTTATTTCTGCACAAGAAATTGATGTAGCTATTTCGAAATTAGCAAATGAAATTTCCAAAGATCTTGGTGACGAAATTCCTGTATTTGTAGGGATTTTAAATGGCTCTTTTATGGTAGTAAGTGATTTTGTAAAGAAATATCCTAAACCATGTGAGGTTACTTTTATAAAATTAGCATCTTATGAAGGTGTGAAATCGACCGAAGATATTCAAAGATTAATTGGTCTTACTCAAGATTTATCTGGTAGAACAGTTGTAATTCTAGAAGATATTATAGATACAGGAAATACGCTTCATGAAATACATAGAATATTTAAGAACGAAGGTGTAAAAGCACTTAAAATTGCGACGTTATTTTTTAAGCCCGAAGCTTACAAAAAGGACTTTAAAATTCATTATATTGGCATTAAAATTCCTAAAAAATTTATCGTTGGTTATGGTTTGGATTACGATGGTTTAGGTAGAGATATTCCAGAAGTGTATCAAATTTGTACAACACAAAAGATGACAAATTTAGTTTTATTTGGACCTCCAGGAGCAGGAAAAGGTACTCAAGCAGAGTATTTAAAAGACAAATATAATTTAGTTCATATTTCTACAGGAGATGTATTTCGTTATAATATTAAAAATGAAACAGCACTTGGTACTTTAGCTAAATCGTATATGGATAAAGGCGATTTAGTTCCAGATGAGGTTACCATAAAAATGCTCAATGCTGAAGTAGATAGAAATGCTGATGCTAAAGGTTTTATTTTTGATGGATTTCCACGTACCAATGCGCAAGCAGAAGCTTTAGATAAACTCATGGAAACTAAAGATTCTCATATCAATGCTATGATTGCTTTAGAAGTAGATGACGAAGTGTTGGTGCAGCGATTACTTAAAAGAGGAGAAACAAGTGGAAGACCAGACGATGCCAATGAATCTGTTATTAGAAATAGAATTAAAGAGTATTATACAAAAACAGCAATTTTAAAAGATTTCTATACCAGTCAAGACAAATATTTTGGTGTAGATGGTGTAGGAAGTATCGAAGATATTGCGCAACGATTAAGTAAAGTGATTGATAATTTATAAATCATATATTCTCACCCTTTGGGAGAAATCGAAGATTAGACGAAACAAAAGATTAAAATAAACCTGATGAGTCAAATGTCCGAAGGACAGAGTGGGATTTGAAATAGAACTTCATAGAAAAAGATTCCTGCCTTCGTGGAAATGACAAAAGAATACAAATTTAATGACCGAAGGTAATTTTGTAGATTATGTAAAAATAGTAGCTACTTCTGGAAATGGAGGTAAAGGCTCTGTGCATTTACATCGTGAAAAATATATTACCAAAGGAGGACCAGATGGTGGAGATGGAGGTCGAGGTGGTCATGTTATTATTCGAGGTAAAAAGAATCTCTGGACATTATTGCATCTTAAATTTAAACGTCATATTAAAGCCGTACATGGAAGCCATGGTAGTAAAGGAAGAAGCTCTGGAGCAGATGGAACAGATGTATATATAGATGTGCCTTTAGGGACAGTTATTAGAGATACAGAAACTAACGACATTATTTTTGAAATAACCGAAGAACACGAAGAAAGAATAGTTTGTGAAGGCGGAATGGGAGGACGTGGTAATTGGCATTTTAAAAGCTCAACGAATCAAACACCACGTTATGCACAACCTGGAATTCCGCACCAAGAAAAGCGAATTACTTTAGAATTAAAAGTGTTGGCAGATGTTGGTTTAGTTGGATTTCCCAACGCAGGAAAATCGACACTGTTATCAGTAATAACTTCAGCAAAACCAAAAATTGCAGATTACGAGTTTACCACTTTAAAACCCAATTTAGGTATAGTAAAGTATCGTGATTTTCAAACTTTTGTTATGGCAGATATTCCTGGTATTATTGAAGGAGCTGCCGAAGGCAAAGGGCTAGGGCATTATTTTTTGCGTCATATAGAGCGTAACTCAACCTTGCTGTTTTTAATTCCAGCAGATGCAGACGATATTAAAAAGCAATATGATATTTTGTTAGATGAGTTACGTCGTTACAATCCTGAAATGTTAGATAAAGACAGATTGATTGCTATTACAAAATGTGATATGTTGGATGAAGAATTAAAGGCAGAGCTTAAAATCGAACTCGATAATTCACTTCCAATAGATTATATTTTTATTTCTGCGATTGCGCAACAAGGCATTACAAAACTTAAAGATATGTTGTGGAAGATGTTGAATAATTGATTTAAACCCTCTTATCAATTTTCGATAGAACTATTTTGATTAACTTTATAAAAAATTGTTAGTCATGAAATTATTCATAATCACTTTATTGTTATTGTCCGTTTCGTCTTGCACTTCTATTCGAGTTAATTATGATTACGAAAAAACAACAGACTTCACTAAATACAAGACCTATAATTATTATTCAGACTTGCAAACAGGCATGAACGAATTGGATACAAAGCGGTTATTAGCTGTTTTGAATAGTAAATTGCAGGCTAAAGGGTTGTCACTTTCTGAAACACCAGATTTTTTTATTAATATACAAAGTAGCGAATTTCAAGAATCTCAAAGAAATACTGTAGGAGTAGGTTTAGGTGGAAGTGGACGTAATATTGGTGGAGGACTTTCGGTTGGGATACCAATTGGGCAATCTAAAATTAACAGACGAATCATTATAGATTTTATCGACGAAAACGGAAAAGGCTTGTTTTGGCAAGCTATAAGTGAAAGTAGTTACAATCCTAAAGCTTCACCAGAAAAACGAGAAATCACCTTTAATAATATAATAGAAAAAGTATTAACCAATTATCCACCTAAAAATTAACCATTATGAGATTATTTTTAATTATTGTAGTTCTAATTATCTGTTCATTTTCTGTAAATGCACAAAGAGTTATTGAATCGGAAGAGGGCTTTTCTCCTCAAATAGGAGTTATTGTTTCTATGCTAAATGATATGAGTAATAGGGTTGAAAGAACGGTTAAGAATTTAAGTACCGAAGACATCGATTTTTTATTAGATGAAAATGCCAATAGCATTGGGACTTTAATTATGCATTTGGCAGCAACTGAAAAATTCTATCAAGTTTATACATTCGAAAATAGAGAGTTCAATGAAGAAGAGGAAGTAGAATGGTCTTCAGGAATGTCAATGGGAAAGGGAGCGCAAGAAAAATATAAAGGGAATGATATTCAACATTATTTAAATATATATAAGAAAGTAAGAGAAAGAACACTTGATTATTTAAAAAAGAGAGATGATGATTGGCTTGCTAAAGTGCCTAAAGGTTACGGAATGAATAATCATTGGTCATGGTTTCATGTCATGGAACATCAATCGAGCCATTTAGGTCAAATACTTTTGATTAAAAAACGAATTCCTAATGAATAAAAAAGAGGCTTTTTAAGCCTCTTTTTATTTGTAAGATTATCAAGACAGCAAATCTTTGTACTTGTCTTTAAAACCGTAAAGTATAGCAATGTTTAAAACAAGAAGCACAGCTGCTCCACCTATTCCACCAGGGTCTAACGAAAGATGAAACAAAACAGCATTTACTGAAACACTCATTAATATAATTGCCATTAAAGCACCATATTTATTGAGTAAAAAAGTTAAGCCAGCAACTACTTCAACAATTGCAACTAAAGTTAAGGTTTTCGCTGAACCTAAAGCCATAAAATAAGCAAGAGGATTACCAGTTGGTGCTTCCATTGGAATAAAGCCACCAGGATACAATTTGTTTGCCCCAAATACTAAAACAAAAAGCCCAAGAACGATTCTTAAGACCATAAAAACTTTTGAATTCATAATTATTTATTTATTAGTTAGAACTTAAAGGTATGGAATTAAAAATAAACCTTTAATTAAAGCTACCGAAATCAGATTATTTACTAACATAAATTGTGACTTTTAATGTTCATCAGCACCTCGAGATTAGCAAATCTATACTTATATTTACCTTTTACAATACTAACAAATGAACGTACATTTTATAGCCATTGGAGGAAGCGCAATGCACAATCTAGCATTAGCACTACATAATAAAGGATACAAGGTTACAGGAAGCGATGACACTATTTTTGAACCTTCAAAATCACGTTTGGATGCAAAAGGATTATTGCCTGAAACTTTTGGTTGGTTTCCAGAAAAAATAACTAAAGATTTAGATGCTGTTGTTTTGGGGATGCATGCTAAATCCGCTAATCCTGAATTATTAAAAGCTCAAGAATTAGGATTGAAAATTTATTCGTATCCAGAGTTTTTGTACCAACAATCCAAATTTAAAACACGTGTAGTCATTGGTGGAAGTCATGGAAAAACTACGATTACCTCTATGATTCTTCACGTCATGCATTATCACAATCACGATGTAGATTATATGGTTGGTGCACAATTAGAAGGCTTTGATGTCATGGTAAAACTCACTGATGATACTGATTTTATGGTATTGGAAGGCGATGAATATTTAAGTTCACCAATAGACAGGCGACCAAAGTTTCATTTATACAAACCAAATATTGCGTTGTTAAGCGGAATTGCCTGGGATCATATTAATGTGTTTCCAACGTATGAAGGCTATGTGGAACAATTCAGCATATTTGTAGATTCTATTGTAAAAGGAGGAAGCATCACATATAATGAAGAAGATTTAGAAGTAAAACGTGTTGTAGAAGCTTCTGAAAATTCAATACGTAAATTACCATATTGTACTCCAAAATATACGGTAGAAAACGGACAAACTTTGCTTGAAACTCCTGAAGGTGAATTGCCAATTGAAATATTTGGAAAACACAACCTTAATAATCTTGCTGGAGCAAAGTGGATTTGCCAACATATGGGAATTGATGAAGACGACTTTTACCAAGCTATTGCCACCTTTAAAGGCGCAAGTAAGCGTTTAGAAAAAATAGCTGAAAGTAGCACAAGTGTAGCCTTTAAAGATTTTGCACATTCGCCAAGTAAAGTACAAGCAACTACAAATGCAGTAAAAGAACAATATCAGGACAAAACATTGATTGCCTGTTTAGAGCTACACACCTATAGTAGTTTAAATGCAGAATTTTTAAAAGAATACAAAGGCGCTTTAGATGCTGCCGACGTAGCTGTAGTTTTTTATTCGCCACATGCTGTGGAAATTAAAAAGCTTAAAGAAGTTACGCAAGAGCAAATTGCTAATGCTTTTGAGCGTGACGATTTAATTATCTATACTAATCCAGACGATTTTAAGCAGTTTTTGTTTTCGCAAATTTTTGATAATAAAGCCTTGTTATTAATGAGTTCTGGCAATTATGGAGGATTGGATTTTGAGGAGGTTAAAAATCTAATTATTTAGTTTATGTCATTCTGAACGAAGTGAAGAATCTAAAAAAAATAAAAGATTCTTCGTTTCACTCAGAATGACAAAAGACATTGATTTTTTAAAGTTTCGTTTATCGGTCTTGCCAAACTGCATTTTAATACAGTTTCATAGGTTTGGTCATCTATAAATAATTTCAGTTAAATTATTCTCTATTTTGTCAATTCTGGATTCCATAAATAATTTCTGTCATTTTTTAATCAAGGGGCCAGTTTTTCTCAAAGGCTTCTTTACTAATTTTTCTTTCTTGCTCTTCTGTAATATTGTACTTTTTTAGGACTTTTAATTTATATTTGTTCATTAATTTTTCTGTCTCTTTATCTATTCTGTCATATTCGATTTTCAGATTTCCTTTACTCATTTTCAATTCAAGCGCTTTGTCTTCTTCAGTCCGTTTAAATTTGTTTGCATTATCTTCTGCACTAACAATGTCTTTAAACAATTGTTTTCTTTCGTTTTTGGTCAGTCCAAATTTCAGTTCTTCACTCTTAACTTCTTGTTTTGGAATTTCAGTAGATTTTTTGTCGTCTTTACAGCCAATTAAGGTTGAAGATGTTAAAAGAAAAATAATAAGAATGTTCAATATTTTTTTCATTATCTCGTTTTTTTCAACTTACTTATATGCTTTGATATGCTTAGTTTAAATTAATTATATCAATAGTTATCTGCCTGACGGCAGCTACGGTGTACCCATAAATATATGTAGATTTGCATAATGAGAGAAACAA
>CAYRVY010000128.1:0-6125 GCA_964427695.1 uncultured Flavobacteriaceae bacterium | reverse complement strand
CTTTCCAACCCAGGTTGTTTAGTTTAGTTTTCCCATCCATCCCTAGTTGAGTAAAAAACTTCGCAGGTTCTGGGTCTCGATGCCTGCAACTGTATTTCCGGAAAAGCTTTCCATAGCAACCACCTTTTTGGGATAGTTATCTTTAATTTGTTTTAAATTGCCAAATTCACGCTCCAGCGTAGCAGGATCATTGATAGTTAACGCGACCTGCACATATAATTTTTCCCCTTCTTTTTCTGCAATAAAATCTACTTCTTTGTTCCCTAGCATTCCTACCTGAACTTTATATCCTTTAAAAACCAGATGGTTATATACTACGTTTTCCATGATCTTTCCCCTATCTTCCAACCTGTATCCCCAGAGTCCGTTACGAATGCCCAAGTTTTCAAAGTAATACTTTTCACCTATCTCGAACATTCGCTTCCCAATTAAATCGAAACGCCCCACTTTATGGACTAAAAAGGCATTTACTAAATGCTGTATATAATTCTGTACCTGGTTGGGTGCCATCTTTACGCGTTGAGACTTTAAAAAATCACTGATCTTTTTTGCAGAAAATATACTTCCAGTATGTGCCGCCAAAAACAAAACCAACTGTTCCAGAAAATTAACATTACGAATAGCATAGCGATTAATGATATCCCTGTAAACAATACTCTGGTATATGTTCTTTAAATATTCGAATACCACTTCATCTTTTAATTCCAAATGAATGAGGTAGGGAAGCCCGCCGTATTTAAGATATTTGTTTAAACTCTCATCATTTTCAGTTAGACCATGAAAAGATATAAACTCTGGATAAGCAAGGCTGAAAACCTCTAAGGCAATATACCTGCCACTGAGATGTCCTGCAATGTCCCCCGACAATAAATTAGCGTTACTGCCAGTACAATAGAGATCAAGATCGGTTTGAAGTAATAAGGAACGTAGGGCATCTCCAAAATTTTCAATATCCTGTATCTCATCAATAAAAACATAGGTTTTTCCAGATTTCGCTTTATGAGCCCGTACATATCCATGTAAATCTTCGGCAGTTTTTATAAATGAAAAAGCTAGGTCTTCTTTATTGATATAAATAATAGACGCGTTGCTATCATGTTCTTTCACCCATTGTATAATTTGAAAAAGCAAATAGCTTTTACCTACGCGACGTTGACCTGTTAAAACCTTAATAATATTCTGCCCGATGTATGGTCGTATTTTCTCCAAATAATGAGAACGTTTATGAATATTATCCGGAATCACTAAATTAATTTCTATCATTATGATTATAACTTTGTACAAATATAACAAAAGTTATAAGTATGTTTATAAGTTTGCTTTAGGATGTAATTATAATTTTTATAGTCGTGTCCGACTAAGATGTAAGACTCCCGCAAATTTCGGGACAGGCTGCTGCGCTGAAAGACATAAGACCTAAGACTTGATTTGTAATTTATTGATAATAAACGTTAATCGGATTATAAAGGGGCCTGATTAATTAGAAAATAATAATTATTGTAACAACACTACGCAAATATAAATTTATTGCCCTTTGCATTTTTTTCAATGTCAACATTACAATATTGTTGCTTTTATCGATTTTTACAGTCCAATTTCTGATTTGTAAGCTAACTCATTCATTTTAGAAACATCCATTAATTTACGAGGTGTACCATCGGACTTGGAACTGTCCCAGATAATAGTCCTTTATGTTCAAATTTTTTCACGGCTTCGCCAATGTAAGTCCCATTATTAAGGGCTCACAACTATATTACTAAGTGTAATAAAACTGTTTTATAATAACAAAATTGCTAAGAATATTCCTTAACCGTTTTAGCTTTTGCTAATTTTAATTTAATAACATATCCCAAACTGTGCAACACCACCCAACATTGATTTCCTGAAATGTATTTAACAGTGCCTTTTTCTTGTTGAAAGCCATACTCCTTTAAGTTAATTTTACTTCCCACAGTTATACGCTCTATATCCAGAGACTTATAATTTTGGTTCTGTATCGTTTTTAATGCCTTTATCTCATCCTGTCTTACTATGGCAGGTTTTCCTAGCCAAAATAAATAGCGTTTTACTCCCAAGACATCAAAAACCTTTGATCTATCAACATCATCAAGATTTACCAAAACCATGGAAGGCAGAAGAGGCACTTCAATTTTCTTTTTCCGGTCGCTCCATTGTCGTATTTCATTGCGAACTGGACAAAATGCTTCCATACCCAATTGCTGTAGTTGAGAAGCCACCTTTTTTTCTGATTTTGGTCGTGTAATTAAGACGAACCACATTTTATTTTGTTGTTTCATCTTCGATATTATATAATATTAGCCCTTCATTAGAATATGAAGAGGTTATCATAAACTTTACCTTTCGCCCTATCTCTTTTTCAATTTTTCCTGATAAACTTTTTATGTACTGTGCATTTAAATTTACGCCTACCATCATCACTTCAATTTCACCGCTGTCTATACCTTGAGCATAATCACCAATTACAACAATACGTTTTATGTTTCCCATACGTTCGAGTATAGATTCTACGAGACTGTCTAAGCCTAGTTGCTTTAATACTATGCTATGAACTGTAGAAAATAAAGGGTGATCCTGATTGGCCTTGTAATATTTTTTATTGCTTTTATCGTCAATAAGCACTAAATATCCTGCCTGGGTAAGCTTATTAAGCTCTTTGCGAATAGCATTAGTAGATTCGTTAAATTCTTTTGCCAAGCCTCTTAAATAACCACTATTCGATGCATTGACAAAAAACTTTGTCAATAGTTTTATTCTGGTTTTAGATGTGATAAGAGTATCTAGCATGTATTAATAGTGAGTAATAAAAGTACTCGATACAACTGAATTATCCAACTTAAGCATATAATTAATGATGTAATCAAAACAAAACCTAATAAATTAATATAATTATTAAAACTAAAATTGAGAGTATTTACAATCATGTTACTTAATCAATGAATTTAGTTATAGTACCGAGTTTATTTCTCCTTTTTAATAAAAGTGTTGGAATATTTAAAACAACTACTGACACAGAAAAAAATAACATAAAACTTATATTTATATTAAGGTCACTTAACAGAATAGCCGCAGTTGTAATAAGGATAGTATAGGCTAAAATTAAGACAGTTATTTGAAGATGAGATAAGCCCAGGCGAAATAGATGGTGATGAATATGATTACAATCTGGTGAAAAAGGGCTCACTTTACGTTTTATTCTTATTAAAATAACTCTACCCGAATCTACCAGAGGATAGGATAATAATGCCATAAGAATTACAGGAGTGGATGTGTCAAAAATTGGTAGTGAATTATTATAGTTTGCTAACATTAAAACAACCTGAATACCTATAAGAAACCCTAATAAAAACGATCCGTTATCTCCAAGAAACATTTTATGTTTTGAAAATACATTACAAAATATAGTGGGAATAAGTACCCCTACAAATGAGAAATTAATTAATACTAGAGTGAAATTATTTTCTAAAATAGCAATAACACCAAAAAAAGTAAAGGCAATAAGTGATAGACTTGAACACAAACCATCAATACCATCAATAAAATTAAAAGCATTAATAAAAGTTAAAATAATAAATATTGAAAAAGCATATCCTATAAAAACAGATAATTCGTTTACCCAAAAAAGGTTTGAAAAATCAATTTTTAAATGTTCTAATAATAGCAAAGCAATTATAGCAACAAATAGCTGAGCGATGAGCTTTTTTCTAGATGAAACTTCAACCAGATCGTCTTTAAAACCTATAAAAACCAAAATAGATAAACATAAAATAACTACAAAAATAAATGAGAAATCTAATTTGTCTTTAAACAAAATAGTAACTATAGAAATCGTTAACAAAAAACTTATATAAATGGCTATTCCACCTAAAAATGGCACCTCTCCTTTATGAATTCTTCTCACAGATGGTAAAACAGTAAAACCTCTTTTTTTGGCTACTTTATAAACCTTTTTTATTATAATTGCATTAAAAATAATCGCAATAATAATAACAATTAAAACTAACAAATAAATATTGTTTTGAAATAGCTGGACAAAATTCTCCATATAAGTAGTTGGTATAAAATATCTTAAATAAAAATCAAAAACTATTTTTTAATAAAGCCAAATTATAATTTCAGTTTTAAAAATCGGTGAGGATTTCCGTAATCTTAAGTTAAAATTGCTATCAAACAGCTATGTGTTTTACTAATTCACAATTATCACTCTAAAATAGTAAGAAAAATAATACTTTTTAAATTTATTTTTGACATTTTTTACAATTGAACTCGTTTAAACTTTTTCTATTCCCTAAAAAACGGTTGAAACTGGTTCATATTTCGTTACTTTTTTTATACGTATCGCTGCTATGTACTGCAAAAAGTGCCTTATCTGAATAAATTTCATCTCATTTTCGGTTAAACACAAAAAGTTTAAACGAGTTCATTATATAAACAAGTCTCAAGATAAGATAAATAAAATAAAAGCATTTTAACATACTTTTAAAACCATTTAATATAGATTTACTACATTTGTACTATGAATGAAACATTCATATCAAAGTTTTTGTCATATTGGAACGTGTTTATTTGAATGTTCCATCTGACAATTAAAAAGCGATAAGAATTACCAGATGAAAGCATTTTTTAAAAATATTGCCTCTGTATTTTTAGCATTTCTTGTGCTGTTCTCTACTATGTCTTTTACCATTAGTGAGCATTACTGTGGTAATACATTAGTAGATACTTCAATCATTTCTAAAGCCAAAACTTGTGGTATGGAAATACAGGAGAAATCTCCAAAAGAAAGTTGTACTATTGAAAAGAAAGATTGTTGTAAAGATGTAGTAAAAGTAATTGAAGGTCAAGATGATTTAAAAATTGATTATTCAAAGATTAGTTTCGAACAAGAGCTATTTATTGCTTCATTTTTATATACTTATATAAATTTATTTGAAGGATTAGATAAAAAAGCTATTCCTTTTAATGATTACTCTCCTCCTCTTATAGTCAAGGATATACATGTTCTTGATGAAGTTTACATCATTTGATTTTTAAGTTTTAGAAGAAATATTCCAATTAGAATTTCTATTTGGAGTTAACCTTTTGTTTGTAATAGTCAAACAATTCATCTTTTATATACTTAAAATCAAACATTATGCTAAACAAAAGCATCAAATTTTTAATAGAAAACAAACTCGTAGCAGTTTTATTACTCGCTTTATTTATTGGTTGGGGAACTGTTAATGCACCTTTTAATTGGGATACTGGAAACTTTCCTCGAAATCCAGTAGCAGTAGATGCCATTCCAGATATTGGAGAAAACCAACAAATTGTATTTACAAAATGGGATGGTCGCTCTCCACAAGATATAGAAGACCAAATTACATATCCTTTAACCAGTTCTTTACTTGGAATACCTGGAGTTAAAACCATACGAAGTTCTTCAATGTTTGGCTTTTCAAGTATCTATATCATTTTTGAGGAAGATATTGAATTCTATTGGAGCAGAAGTAGAATTCTCGAAAAATTAAATTCCTTACCAAAAAATCTTTTGCCAGAAGGCGTACAACCAAGCTTAGGGCCAGATGCAACAGGACTTGGACAAATATTTTGGTACACACTCGAGGGTCGAGATGAAGAAGGTAATGTAACTGGAGGCTGGGACTTGCACGAGTTGCGTAGCATACAGGATTATTACGTAAAATATGCATTATCATCGGCAAGTGGCGTTTCAGAAGTAGCAAGTATTGGAGGTTATGTACAAGAATATCAGGTTGATATCAATCCAGATATTTTAAAAGAGTATAATATATCCTTAGCGCAAGTAGTAAATGCAGTTAGGAATTCTAATAAAGATATTGGTGCAAAAACTATAGAAATTAATCAAGTCGAATATTTAGTTCGTGGTTTAGGTTATATAAAATCGGTTGAAGATTTAGAAAATGCAGTTGTCGCTTCTGAAGAATTTACATCAGTACTAATTAAAGACATTGCTAAAGTATCTTTAGGCCCAGCACAACGAAGAGGGCTGTTAGACAAAGAAGGTGCTGAAGTTGTAGGAGGTGTTGTGGTAGCTCGTTATGGCGCAAATCCTATGGAAGTGATTACCAATGTTAAAAAACAAATTA
>CAYRVY010000127.1:0-6148 GCA_964427695.1 uncultured Flavobacteriaceae bacterium | reverse complement strand
CAAACCATTACTGTGGTTGACACCACAAATCCAATTTTTGTCGAAGCACTTCCTGCTGATGCAACTGTTGAATGTGATAACGTACCTGATGCGGATACACTTACTGCTACCGATAACTGTGGTACAGCTACTGTGACTTTCGATGAAGTAAACAATGCTGGTAATTGTCCTGGTGAATACTCACTGGTAAGAACATGGACTGCAACAGATTTGTGTGGAAATGAAACTATCCATACTCAAACCATTACTGTAGTAGATACTACTGCACCTACATTTACTGTACCTGCAGATATTACTATAGAATGTGATGTAGATGCTAACGATCTTAACATTACTGGTAATGTCACTGACGAAGCCGATAATTGTTCAACTGATCTGGACGCTACCTTTAGCGATAGTGTTGCTGCTGGTAACTGTGCTAACGAATCTGTAATCACACGTACCTGGTCATTAACTGACGATTGTAATAATATAACAATTCATGTTCAAACCATTACTGTAGTAGATACTACTGCACCTACATTTACTGTACCTGCAGATATTACTATAGAATGTGATGTAGATGCTAACGATCTTAACATTACTGGTAATGTCACTGACGAAGCCGATAATTGTTCAACTGATCTGGACGCTACCTTTAGCGATAGTGTTGCTGCTGGTAACTGTGCTAACGAATCTGTAATCACACGTACCTGGTCATTAACTGACGATTGTGACAATACAACAACTCATGTTCAAACCATTACTGTAGTAGATACTACTGCACCAGTAAATACAACCGAATATGATGAAGAAATAAATGCTATTTGTGGTAACATTCCTGAAGCACCTGAACTAGAGTTTGAAGATGCATGCTCTAATAATATTCAAGTGAGTTTTGAAGAAACTTCAACCTTTAGTGGTAGTACTGAAGATTACGAAATAATAAGAACTTGGACTGTTTCCGATGAATGTGATAATGAAGCAATATATACTCAAATTCTATTTGTAACTATTGATTCTGGTATCATAGGTAACGACGATACTGATTTATGTGTAGGTGACGATTTCAATTTTAATCTATTTGATTTATTAAGTGGTAATTTTGAAACAGATGGAATTTGGGAAGTAACATCAGGAAATGCTACTATAGATGGAAGCTTATTTAATCCTTTCGAATTAGACTTAGGAACATATACCTTTACATATTCTGATAACAATAGTGAATGTCCTAGTGAAACTGAAGTTAGTATTGCTTTAAATGATGAATGTATTGTATTAGCTTGTGGAGATGCAGATGAAGTAATTATTTCAAAAGCTGTAACTGCAAATGGTGACCAATGGAACGAGTACTTTACTGTAACAGGTATAGAGCTTTGCGGGTTTACAGTTGAATTACAAATTTTTAACCGTTGGGGAGCAAAAATTTATGAATCTAACGATTATCAAAACAATTGGAATGGATTTGCACATGATAGCTCTATTGGCAGATCTGATAAAGTTCCAACGGGAACATACTATTATATTATTAATCTAAAAGATAGTGGATTGAAACCTTTTGCAGGTCCAATTTACGTAGGAACCAAATAAATTTAACCTATCATGAAAAAGTTTATTAAGTTTAACATTATTGTAATTGTATTATTGCTATGTAGCATGTCTGCATCTAGCCAACAGTTGCCTCAATTTACACAATATATGTATAATACAATCTCGATAAATCCTGCCTATGCAGGAAGTAGAGAGGTCTTAAGCCTTGTTGGACTTCATAGAAGTCAATGGGTTGGTCTAGATGGAGGGCCAACAACGCAAACCTTTTCTATTCACGCACCTATGAGGAATGAAAAAGTTGGTTTAGGCTTATCATTTATTAACGACGAATTAGGCTTCGAAAATTTTACTTATATCTATGGTGATTTCTCTTATACCATAAACCTGAATGCTAAAACAAAGTTAGCATTTGGATTAAAAGGTGGCTTTACATCTTATAGTATAGATCAAGAGCTTAGAGATGCAGAACCCAATGATCCAGCCATTTATGGTATTGAAAATCGTTGGAACCCTAATATAGGTCTTGGTACATTCTTACATTCTAATAAATGGTATTTAGGATTGTCTGCTCCAAGAATCTTAACTACTGATTTGAATGGTGAAGATAATGTTCAGGCTTTAGAAAGAATTAGTTATTACTTTACAGGTGGCTATGTATTTAACCTTAATAAAAGCACAAAATTTAAGCCTGCCTTTTTAGTTAAAGCTACAAATGGTGCTCCAATATCTTACGATCTTACTGCTAATTTCTTATTTAATGAGAAACTTTGGTTAGGTGCTGCTTATAGGTTTAATGAATCGGCTGGTGCATTTGGTGCAATTGTAGATTTTCAAGTTAGTAAACAATTAAGGTTAGGTTATACTTATGAACATCCTATTTCTGATATCAGACCATATGCTAATGGAACTCATGAAGTCTTATTAATGTTCGAAGTATTTAAAAGTAAACGTATAAAATCACCAAGATATTTCTAAAATATAACTACTATGAAAACAAAAGTTTTATTCATATTATTAGTCCTTATAAGCACTTTAACTTTTGCTCAAATAAAAGTTGCAGACAAATTTTTTGAAAACTATGCTTATATAAAAGCAAGCGAGTTATATGAAGATGCTGTTAAAAAAGGTGATAATAGTGAGCACGTTTTAACTAGATTAGGAGATTGTTATTATAACAACTCAAACTCTAAAAAAGCTGCTATATGGTATAAAAAAGCACTAGATAAATACCCTAAAATACAGCCAGAGTATATATATAAATACATCCAAACACAACGTGGTTTAGGAAATTATGAAG
Source organism: uncultured Flavobacteriaceae bacterium (assembly GCA_964427695.1). Classification (GTDB taxonomy): domain Bacteria; phylum Bacteroidota; class Bacteroidia; order Flavobacteriales; family Flavobacteriaceae; genus PRS1. The sequence continues at coordinate 3,321 of CAYRVY010000127.1, read as the reverse complement.
AAGCTAAAACTTGGTTAAAAAAGTTTAAGGAGCTTCAAAGTAAAGATAGTCGCGCTAGCATTATTGGAGATATTAGTATATATGAAGAGTTGTCTTCTATGGAAAAAGTATACATAGTAGTCAGTAATCTTGAAGACATTAATACAAAGTATTCTGACTTTGGTGGTTTTGAATACAATGGGAAATTATTTTTTGCCTCGGCAAGAAATAATACAGACATAAATGGAAAGAAAAAGTACTCTTGGAATGAAGAACCTTTTTTAGATATTTATCAGGCTGATGTAAACGATAATAATGGTAAAAAAACATTTAGCAATGTAAATCTTATTAACGCTAATAGTATAAACACAGATTTTCATGAAGCAACAGTTGCTATTACAAACGATGGCAAGACAATCTATTTTTCACGAGACAATTTAAACAAAAGAAACAAGCTAGATTACGATAACAGTGGGACTACGCATTTAAAAATATATAAAGCATTTTTAAATAATAATACATGGACAGATATTGAAGAACTTCCTTTTAATAACGATAATTACTCTGTCTATCATCCAGCTTTAAGTCCAGATAATAAAACATTATTTTTTACTTCAGATAAAGATGGAGGATTTGGACAGACCGATATTTATAAAGTTACCATAAATAAGGATGGTTCATACGGAGAGCCTAAAAATTTAGGTTCTAATATAAATACCGAAGGACGAGAGGGATATCCATTTATTGCGAAAGATAGTACTATGTATTTTTCATCAGATGGTTATTTAAACCTTGGTCTGGTTGATATTTTTAAATCTAATATTCTTAAAGATAATAACTCCAGGCCTAAAAATTTAGGAGCTCCATTTAATAGTGGTTCAGATGATTTTGCTTTATATATTGATTCTGATACTCAAACTGGATACTTTTCTTCTAATCGTTCTGGAGGAAAAGGAAATGATGACATCTACAGTTTTGCATATTATGATTGCAAACAAACTGTAAATGGTATTGCAAGAGATATCGATTCAAATAAACCATTGGCTGATGTAACAGTAGAATTAATAAACGAAACAGGAAAAATAATTAATTCTGTAACAACATCTGCAACTGGAGAATACAATTTTGAAATCGATTGTGAAAAGAATTATAGCTTAAGAGGAAATAAACCTGATTTTAAAGATGCTGTTAAATCATTTTCCTCTACAGCTATTAATGAATATATGCTCAATGTAGATTTATTTTTAGAATACTTAATAAAAGTTCCTTGCGAAATTGTTATAAATCCAATATTCTTCGATTTTGATAAATGGAATATAAGAACAGATTCTAAATATGAATTAGAAAATATTGTTGATGTGATGAGAGAGCATCCTACGATGATTATAAAAATAGAAGCACATACTGATAGTAGAGGAAGCGATAGATATAATATTAAACTTTCCGATAGAAGAGCTAAATCTACAAGAGATTATTTACTGTCTCGTGGTATTAATCCTAACAGAATTGAAAGCGCAATAGGTTTTGGTGAAGCTCAACTTTTAAACGAATGTTCTAATGGTGTGAAATGTACTAAAGAAATGCATGAACAAAACAGAAGGTCATATTTTAAAATTGTTAATTGTGACAAAAAACATTAAGCCAAAAGAATTAAATTATTAAATTTTAAAGAGCCACTTTATTAAAGTGGCTCTTTAAAATTTTAGCGTATATATACAACTTGTGATAACTAAAAATGCATTCTTGATTGCTATAGTGCTGTAAAAAGATGGTGTAAACACTTTTCTAAAGTTTTTATTTCTTCATAACGCTTAGCAAGAATAATACTTTATAGTATAACTATTTGAAAACAAAAAAGAGGTCGCTGAAAAGCTGTCATTCTGAGTGATAACGAAGAATCTCAAATTATTTAAAATATTGATAATTAATATTTGAGATTTTTCACTTCGTTCAAAATGACAACAAAAATTATTTTTCAGACAGCCTCTTTATTTTAGCTTATATATCTCTCTAGTTCTAACTAATCCTGCTTTCTTGATTGGTATAGCAGTGTAATAAAGATAGAATAAACACTTAACTAAAGTTTTTTATTTGATAACCTTAGCAAGAATGATTCTTTTAAATTAAATACTTGAGATTAAAAAAAGCCGCTTAAAGCGGCTTTATATTTTTAACACCATAAAATTAGATATTCTTATTTCTTAATAAATATATTAGTGTAATACCATTTTCCATTATCATCCTTTTCGGCCGAAATATCAAAATCTGTATAATCGCCTTCAATAATATTTCTGTGTCCATCGCTATTTAACCATGCGTTTACTACAGATTCTGAAGAACTATAAGCATATGCAACATTCTCGCCTACTCTGGTTGCTCCTGGATAATTAGAAAGATTCCGTTTTCTTACAAGAAAATTATCATGAGAAATTTCATTTTTATCAATCATATAATCAGTATGACCATAAGCTTGAGCTTTAATCGTACTCAAACTACTTAAAGCGTTTAAACCTAAAGTAAGTCTATGATTGTTTATAAGTTCTAAAATCTCGATTTCTATCACTTTTGTTTGAGGAACATAAGAGGATATTGTAAGGGCTTCTATTTTATCTTCTTCAATCGAATCTGTTGAACATGAAAAAGATAATAAAGCGATTAATGCCATTGTAGGCAACATAGTAGGTAATTTCATGGTAGGGTATTTAGATTTGGTATAGTAAAAATAGCGACCTACCTGAAACAAACTGTTAAGGAAATGTTAAAATCGACGAAACGCGTGTATTTAATCGAATATTATATGTATTTAATCGATAAAGTGTATTTTAATCTGATTTTTAAGTGGTTTTATCGATAAAATGTGGTGTAGAATTAATACCAATTTAAATATTTGATGTCGTAAAATAAAATTAGTATTATTTTTTGCAAGATTGAGGCAAAATATTTTAGCATAGCCGTAGTTACGGTACAATATTTTAACGATTAAATTGCGAAAAAGAAATTATTTTATGCGACATTATATGTTTAAATTGGTATAATACTATGGTGCTAATCTTTTAATTTCCCAATTATAATTAGGATTTAAACAATATCTTATCCTGTCATGAAGTCTATTTGCACGACCTTGCCAAAATTCAATTTCTGTTGGTTTTACAATATATCCACCCCAAAATTTTGGTCTTGGTATCTCTTTACCTTCAAATTCTTTTTCTAATGCCTTTAGTTTTTTATCTAAAATAGCTCTGCTTTCAATTACTTCACTCTGGTTAGATATAATAGCTCCAAGTTGGCTTCCTCTTGGGCGAGACTCAAAATAGCCATCACTTAAATTTTCAGCAATCTTTT
>CAYRVY010000126.1:0-6189 GCA_964427695.1 uncultured Flavobacteriaceae bacterium | reverse complement strand
TCTTTGTTTACTGTAAATGCACTTAATAAAAGTGCTAAAGATAAAATTGTAATAGTTTTAAAAATCTTCATAAGTTCTAATTTAAAAATTGTTTAACTTCAGTTTCTAATTCATTATAAGTAAAAGTGCGCTCATAAAATTGGCGTTTATCCTTATTGTAAATTACAGTTATTGGTATTGCTCCTGTCCATTCTTCGCTTACTTTTGCCATCCACGAATTCATGTCTGGGTCGTCTAACACAACGACTTTAGATTGCAATTTGTGTTCTTTAATAAACGGCTTTAGTTTTTTGTCATAATTAAAAGGGAAATCCAAACTTACCAAAAGCACCTCAACATTCTTATCTTTATAATTGGCATTTAGCTTTTCAAAATGAGGTATTTCTTTTATACAAGGTGCACACCAAGTTGCCCAAAAGTTTACAACATGAACTTTATTATCTTGCTTATTTAATAAAGGCTCTAAACCATTAAAGTTGCGAATATCCAGTTCAATACTTTCTATGTCACTAGTATCTGAACTTGCTGCGATAGTTCTTTCGGCATTTGCATTTTTATCGTTCTTACATGATAGACATATAACAAGGCAAAGGGCTATTAAATATTTCATTTTATAAAAATAAGCATCTGATTAATGTCTAATAAAATTTTAACATAAAATTATAGTCGTAATTTTTTGATATTATAAAAACAATACTACATTTGTACACACAACAGTTGTATATACGAATGTCGATAGAAAAAGATATAAAAAGCACGATTAAATTACAGGAAAATCAAAAAACTGTTATCAATCTTGAGTATACAAGTAATTGGCTGAAAGAAAAATCATTGGTTTTCTTTAAAGGTTACGATTTATCTTCTGAGCAATACAACGTATTACGAATACTTAGAGGTCAAAAAGGCAATCCAGCCAATTTGAGCACTATTCAAGAGCGTATGCTTAATAAAATGAGTAATACAACACGTTTAGTAGATAAACTAATAAAAAAGGAATTGGTAACAAGACAAATCTGCGAAAGTAATCGTCGGAAAATCGAAATTTATATTACAAAAAAGGGCTTAATGTTATTGGCTGAATTAGACTCGGTTGTAACTGCAAATAATTTGAAAATCACTAAAAACCTTAATACAAATGAGCTTGAAACTCTAAATAAACTTTTAGATAAACTCAGAAAATAGAACTTTAACAATTAATAAATCTTAACAAAAATTAAATTAACATGAAAAACAACATTTTAAAAAGTACCTTAATATTGGTATTGACAGTAACCTTGGTATCCTTTACTTCTATTTCAGAGAAGTCTATAGACGTAACTAAAAGTCAAGTAACGTGGAAAGCTTATAAAGTAACAGGATCTCATGCTGGAACCATAGCATTAAAATCTGGTACTCTAAACTTTGAAGGTAATAAATTAATAGGTGGAGCATTTAATGTAGATATGACAACAATTACAACTACAGACATACAAGGCCAATATGCAGAAAAGCTTGATGGTCATTTAAAATCTGATGATTTCTTTGGTGTTGAAGCTCATCCAATGGCAAATATTGTTTTTAAAACCGTAAAAGCTAGTGGTAAAAATTCGTTTACTGTCATTGCAGATTTAAGTATTAAAGGAAAAACTAATCCAGTTACCTTTGAAATCTCTATTTACGGAAGTAAAGCAACAGCGTCTTTAAAAGTGGATAGAACAAAGTATGATATTAAATATGGATCGTCAAGCTTTTTTGACAACTTGCAAGATAAAGCTATCTATGACGAGTTTGACTTAATTGTAGATTTACAATTTTAAAATTAAATTGAATAAAAGCACTATTTTAATAATTAATGGATTCCTGCTAATCCCGTCCCGATAACTATCGGGAGCTATCGGGAAGGAATCTTTTTTTTCTTTTAATCATAAATAGTTTGGAAAACAAATTTTCATTTCTATATTTGACTCAAATAAAGAACATGAACACAATTTTAAATAATACTTGGTGGTGGAATTCTCGAAACACAATTTTCGTGAACTAAATCTATAGTATATTTAACCATAAAATATCTAAAAGGCTTGTCATTCACGACAAGCCTTTTTTGATATAGTATTAAGTCATTTCCACGAAGGTGGAAATCTCATTTTGAGTAAAGTTAAAATAAATAACAAAGTGCAAACCTACCATGTCTATATAATGTCTAATAAGAAAAATGGAACCATATACATTGGAATGACTGGAAACATTAAAGAAAGAATTTATCAATATAAAAATAAATACAGTAAAGGCTTTGCTAATAAATATAGCCTAGACAAACTGGCTTATTATGAAAAATTTGAATTGCCAAATGAGGCTATTAAGCGTGAAAAGCAAATAAAAAAATGGAATCGAGAATGGAAAATCAACTTGATAAATGATTTTAATCCAGATTGGAAAGATTTATCATATTTCTTTGATAATTAATAGATTTCCGCCTTCGCGGAAATGACCTTAAAACAGTTTATGAAAACATTCAACTTACAAACACATTACAAAAAAATTCTTGCAGATACTATTACACCTGTGAGCATTTATCTTAAGATTAGAGATAAATATCCTAATAGTATTTTGTTAGAAAGTAGTGATTATCACGCCAACGATAATAGCTTTTCTTATATATGTTGTAACCCAATAGCTTCTATAAAAGTAGAAAATGAAATCATTACTCAAATATTTCCTGATGCGAGTTCCAAAACAACTCAACTAAATAATACTATTAATGTTTCTGAAGAAATTCATCAATTTACACAGTGTTTTAAAGTAAATTCCGAAAAGAACTTTAAATTTATCAATAATGGTATTTTTGGATATATGGCTTATGATGCAGTCCGTTATTTTGAAGATATTGATATTTCAAAAAAAGAAGATTCGTTAAATATTCCAGATATTTATTATGCAGTATATCAAAACATCATCGCTATAAACCATTTTAAAAATGAAGCTTACATTTTTGCACATTGTTTTAATTCTGAAAACAATATAGACGATATATTACAGCTTATAAAAGCAAATAATTTTGCTTCTTATAACTTTTCAATCAATGGAAAGATAAGGTCAAATCTAACAGACAATGAGTACAAAAATCACGTAGAATTAGCTAAAAAGCATTGTGCAAAAGGTGATGTTTTTCAGTTAGTCTTATCAAAAAATTTCACACAAGACTTTAAAGGCGACGAATTTAATGTATATCGTGCTTTACGAAATGTAAATCCTTCGCCATACTTATTCTATTTTGATTATGGCAATTTTAAAATTTTTGGAAGTTCACCAGAAGCGCAATTGGTTGTTAAAAATGGTCAAGCCGAAATTCATCCAATAGCAGGAACTTTTAAGCGAACAGGAGACGACCTAAAAGATGCTGAACTTGCTAAACAACTTACTATAGATGATAAAGAAAATGCAGAACACGTAATGCTTGTCGATTTGGCTCGTAACGATTTAAGCAGAAACAGTAGCCAGGTAAAAGTAGAAACCTATTGTGAAGTTCAATTTTTTTCACATGTTATACACTTAGTGAGTAAAGTTACTGGTAAAAAACTTAAAGATATTTCTACGATGCAAATTGTTGCAGATACATTTCCAGCAGGAACTTTAAGTGGTGCACCAAAACATAAAGCCATGCAGCTTATAGAACAGTATGAAAAAACAAGTCGTTCGTTTTACGGAGGAGCTATCGGTTTTATGGATTTTGAAGGTAATTATAACCATGCGATAATGATTCGGACTTTTTTAAGTAAAAATCATAAATTACATTGGCAAGCAGGAGCAGGATTAGTATCTAAATCCAATCCTGAAAACGAATTACAAGAAGTTTACAATAAATTGGGAGCACTCACAAAAGCCATTGAATTGGCAGAAAACATATAAATTCCTGCGAAAGCAGGAATCTCATGAAATGAAAATAAAAATATTATTTATGGAGTTACCACAAGGGTCAGGCTTTCGGCAGTCGCTCTTTTCAATGAGCTCAACAATGCCTCAATCCTTAACGCAACCAGACATTAGTGTATTCGTGGCAAATAGAAAAATGAAGTTAAATTTAAAAAGATTCCAGCCTTCGCAGGAATGACAAAAAAGATGACAAAAGTATTAGTAATAGACAACTACGACAGTTTTACCTACAATCTTGTACACTATTTAAAAGATTTAAATTGTGTAGTCACTGTAAAACGCAATGATAAATTAACACTCGAAGAAGTAGAACCTTTCGACAAAATTGTACTGTCTCCTGGTCCTGGAATTCCAGATGAGGCTGGATTACTAAAATCTATAATCAAAAAATATGCTTCTGCTAAAAGTATTTTAGGCGTTTGTCTCGGTCAGCAAGCTATTTGTGAAGTATTTGGTGGTAAAATTATAAATTTAGATACTGTTTATCATGGTGTAGCTACCAAAATAAATATTACAGTTGACAATGAATCTTTATTTAATGGATTCGATAAAGAAATTGAAGTTGGTCGTTACCACTCCTGGGTTGTAGATAAAAATTTACCGTCAGTATTAGAAGCGACTTCTTTGGATAAAAACGGACAAGTAATGTCGCTACGTCATAAAGAGTACGATGTAAAAGGAGTTCAATTTCATCCAGAATCAGTATTAACACCAAAAGGAAAACAAATATTAAAGAATTGGATAAATAGTTGAGGTCATTTCCACGAGGTGGAAATCTTATGATGAAACTAAAAACATGAACAAAAACTTCCTTCCCTTTTTAAGGGAAGGTGTCCGAAGGACGGAAGGGTTAAATTAAACAGATTCCTGCCTTCGCAGGAAATATTATGAAAAAACTACTAAACAGACTCATAAACCACGAAAGCATCTCCAGCGAAGAAGCCAAAAAAGTATTGGTCAATATCTCAAAAGGCGATTATAACAAAAGTCAGATTGCATCTTTTCTTACGGTTTACATGATGCGCAGTATTAGGCTTGAAGAATTAAAAGGTTTTAGAGATGCCTTACTTGAATTGTGTATTCCAATAGATTTGCAAGAATACAATGCCATAGATTTATGCGGAACTGGAGGCGATGGTAAAGACACATTTAACATATCAACCTTGTCATCATTTGTAACATCTGGAGCTGGAGTTAAAGTAGCAAAGCATGGAAATTATGGTGTGTCATCGGCTTGTGGTTCTTCAAATGTTATGGAATATCTTGGAATTAAATTTTCTAACAACGAAGATTTCTTAAAACAATCTATCGAAAAAGCTGGTATTTGTGTGTTACATGCACCATTATTTCATCCTGCTATGAAAAATGTGGCTCCAATTCGTCTAGAATTGGGTGTGAAAACATTTTTTAATATGTTGGGTCCAATGGTAAATCCTTCGTTTCCAAAAAATCAGATAGTTGGTGTATTTAATTTAGAGCTGCTTCGCTTGTATAGTTATTTATATCAAAATAGTGAGAAAAATTACGCTATTGTTCATGCATTAGATGGCTATGACGAAATTTCATTAACAGGAAGGACTAAAGTAATTTCAAATAATGCTGAAACCCTATTTTCACCAGAAGATTTAGGAGTTGTTCAAATTAAACAAGAAGATATTTTTGGAGGAAATACCATTGAAGATGCCGCCAAAATATTTTTGAATGTAATTAATGGAAAAGGAACAGTAGCTCAAAACAATGTAGTTTGTGCTAATGCTGGACTAGCAATAGCAACCTCCAAACAAATTGAACACAAAGATGGTTTTGAATTAGCAAAAGAATCATTGTTGTCTGGAAAAGCAAAACAAAGTTTAGATAAATTAATAGAATTGAGTAAAAAATAGTATTCAGTCTGCAGTTGCAGTAAGCAGTTAAGTTTACTGAAGACTAAAGACTGAAGACTAAAGACTAAAGACTAAATATGACAATACTCGATAAAATAGTAAAAGACAAACACAAAGAAATAGCTTTAAAAAGAGAGCATATTCCAACACTTGTATTAGAACAAGCACCATTTTTTGAACGAAAAACAATTGCATTAGCAAACAAATTACAACAAAGTCAATCTGGAATTATTGCCGAATTTAAACGACGATCACCATCTAAATCTGTAATTAATCAAACTGCAACTGTTGAAGATGTAGCAATAGGTTACGAAAACGCAGGAGTTTGTGGCATGTCAATTCTAACAGACGAAATTTATTTTGGTGGCACTTTGGACGATTTGATCACAGCACGACA
>CAYRVY010000125.1:0-6270 GCA_964427695.1 uncultured Flavobacteriaceae bacterium | reverse complement strand
CACTAAAAAAATCATTAAACAATAAGAAAATTAGATATTAATCCATAAAACACAATAAAATGAAAACAACACTATTTTTATCTATTGCCCTAATGCTAGCCTTTATTTGTAATTCACAAAACATTATTACCGTAGATAACTCTGTTGGTAGTAATGCACAATTTAGCGACTTAAACACAGCTATTGCAATAGCTGTTGCTGGCGACATTATTTACATCCATCCTTCAGGTATTAACTATGGCACTATTACCGTAGATAAAACACTGCATCTTATAGGTTTTGCCCATAGCGATCCCGATAAAGCAACATTTATTTTTGACTTATTTCTTGGTGCAAACGCCTCTAACAGTAGCTTTAGTGGCTTACATATTACTGACGATTTTTCTGCTTCTAGTTCAACTACTACACTTACAGGCTTGGTTATTGAAAATTGTATTATAAATGACACAATGTTTTTCAATAATGCTGGTGTTAACGGTATGCTTATTAGAGGAAACATTATTGGCAATATTGGAGTAAGTTCTACAACTGGTACAAGGAACAACTATGCTAACACTATTATTTCTAATAATATAATTAGAGGTAAAACTTATTTAAGGGATTTTCTGTCGGTCGAAATTAAAAATAACATCTTCTTTGCATCTTTTCAGCCTATAATTAATCAAAGAAGCGGAGGTGGAAGTATTACTGTTCAAGATAATATATTTTATACTTCTAATTCATCGACAACAAATGCAAATTCTGCAGGTGTTATTTTCGAAAATTGCCTCGCCTATAATTTGGGTTCAGGAATTTCTGCTACACTAAATGGAAGTAATAATATAAATAATATCGATCCTAAATTTGTAAGTGCGACAAATAATATTTTTGGTCCGACTGATGATTACCATTTGCAAGCAGGCTCAATAGCCATAGGTAATGGTGTTGCAGGAGAAGACATGGGGATTTACAATACAGGACCTTTTGTGTTTAATAATTTTGGATATACCAATGGTATTCCAATCATGAAAATTACGGCTATAACCAATACCGTTGCTCCAGGAGCCAATGTTGAAGTAACAATAACAACAAATTCCAATTAAGATGAAAACCTTTCTTGCACTTATATTAATACTGTTTGGGTGGTTTACTATGGCACAAAGTATTACTGCTGCCGAATATTTTTTTAACACAGATACTGGTGTTGGTACAGGAACTCCTTTAGCAGTAAATGCAAATTCAGGAGAGTTAATACAGTCTTATTCAATTTCAACAACTGGTTTGTCTGATGGCTTCCATAGCCTCTACATCAGGACAAGAGACAGTAATGGCAAATGGAGTTTGTACCACAGGGAAATTATTTACATTAAAGATTTTGAGTTTATACCATCGGAGGTTACAAATGCTGAATATTTTATAGACAGCGACCCTGGAATTGGAAATGGAATCGGTATAAACTTTTTAGATCCCTCGCAGTCAATACAGATGTTAAGTTTTAGTACAACAGGTCTAACGGAAGGCGATCATATATTCTATATTCGTGGTCAAAACGCAAATGGTATTTGGTCTATATACGATAGTACACTGTTTACTATAGATGCAAGTCTTGGTTTAGAAGATAGTTTATTTAAAACCACAACAATTTACCCCAACCCTTTTAAATCTATATTAAATATCAAATCTTCTAACAGTCTATCTATTCAAAAAGTAACTATCTATGGTTTGAATGGTAAAACAGTTTATGTAAGCAAAGAAGATTCTAAATATTTAGATTTAGAGTTTTTGTCATCAGGCATATATATTTTAATGCTTCATGCCAATGATAAAAAAGCAACGTTTAAGATTGTAAAGCATTGAAATAATTTGGGTTAACAACTGGTTGCGCTCAAATTTCATATTACAGCGCTGTTGTAAACAATATCAAACGAGATACAAAATGAGTAATTATATGTTTAATTTAAAATCAAAAAAGATGATTAAAAAATCAATGAAAATGGCGGCAATTTTATTTGCTGTATCAATTTTACTAACTTCTTGTTATTCTTATACAAGCATTGTAGGAAATGGAGCACAAGGAAACAGTCAAACAACTAAATGGAATCATTATGTGATTTATGGTTTAGCACCTGTAGGAGTTTCTGATTCAAAACAAATGGCTGGAGGAACAGAAAATTATACTGTCCACACAAGACAATCATTTGTTAATGGATTAGTATCTGCATTAACTTTTGGAATTTACACACCAACAACAACGACAGTAACTAAATAGGTTTATCTAAAAGAAAGGTTTGGTTAAAAGCCGAACCTTTCTTTTTATTTCAGAATTATATGCAAAAAGTGATATTTTATATTTCGATAGTTTTCTCAATTGGACTTATAGTCAATATTATAAAAATACTTACGACTGATTTTGATAGATTAACCGAGTATGGATTTGGGTATTTAGCGGGAAAAATCATTCTACTTTTAATATTTCTAACTATAACATATTTAACAAGAAAACATAGAATTGATAACAAATCAAAAACTACATAATTTTTAGATGAAGGAGAAAGTAATAGTAAGCACAAACACAAGTACTGTTTACAACAACGTAATCCTATGAAAAATAAGCGAGATAGTAGCATTAAGGTTTGTAGCCCGTTTTAACTTTCTTGTAAGTTGAAAAAATTGTATTTCAAAATCGCTTACTTTTCATATACTTAACGATAACACAGATTTTTTTCGATAAAATCTGATAAAAATCAGTTTAATCTGTGTTGTCTATGTTCCAAAAAATATTTTTAGGTGTTAACTGTTGTTATCTGCAATGATGCGAGTATCACATTTTGGCTTATATTCGTATAGTTCTGTAAAATTTCCAACTTCCAACTTCCAACTTCTAACTTCCAACCTCCAACTTCCAACCTTGTCTTAAACTTTTTAGCTTCCAACTTCCAACTTTTAACTTTTAACTTTTAACTTTGGGTCTTAAACCTGAAACTTTAAACTTTGAATTATTATTTAGATGTCATACTTCCAATTCCTATCGAACGTCTTTTTACGTATAGTATTACAAAAGCAGAATTCGATTATATAAAATCAGGAATGCGAGTTGCTGTGCCTTTTGGTAAGAGTAAAATTTATACAGCAATTGTACACAGTATTCATCAAAATCCACCAGAGATTTATCAAGCAAAAGAAATTCATCAAATTTTAGACGAGTTTCCTTTAGTAACAGAATATCAAATTAAATTATGGTCATGGATTGCAAACTACTACATGTGTACAATGGGAGATGTGCTGCGAGCTGCTTTACCTAGTGCTTTTTTATTGGAAAGTGAAACCATTATTAGCTTAAACAGTTCTACGACTATAAATGATTCGCAATTAAAAGATGATGAATTTTTAGTATTTGAAGCATTACAACATCAATCGGCTTTAAAAGTCAATGAAATTAGCAACATACTTGATAAAAATAATATTCTTCCGGTTTTAAAACGATTACTGGATAAGAAAGCAATTGTTGTAGAAGAAGAAATTTTTGAAAAGTATAAGCCTAAACTAATTAGATATGTAAAGTTGAATGCTAATTATTCGTCAGATGAAGCCTTGCAGCAATTATTAGAAAATTTAACTCGAGCACCAAAACAAAGCGCATTAGTTATGGCATTATTTTCTTTGTCTGCAAATACAAGCAAGCCCATTAAAGTTTCAGAATTAAAAGCAAAAAGCAATGCATCTTCTGCTCAAATTAAAACACTTATTGACAAACAAATTCTTGAGGACTATTTTATTCAAATCGATAGAATTCAATATTCAGGAGCGGAAAAAGAGTCTGTTAAAGAATTAAATAATCATCAAGAAAACACTTTAAACGCTATAGTTCAATCATTTAAAAAACAGAATGTTACATTGCTTCATGGTGTTACATCTTCAGGTAAAACCGAATTGTATGTAAAGCTAATAGAAGATATTATTAAATCTGAAAAACAGGTGTTGTATTTAGTACCAGAAATTGCACTAACAACACAATTAGTAAATCGTTTACAATATTATTTCGGAGATCAAGTAGCGGTTTACCATTCCAAATATTCATTAAACGAACGTGTTGAGGTATGGAATAATGTGTTGAATAATTCAGATAAAGCAAAAATAATTATAGGAGCAAGATCTTCAGTATTATTACCATTTAACAGTTTAGGGCTAATTATAGTTGACGAAGAACATGAGCAATCTTACAAGCAATTTGATCCTGCACCACGTTATCACGCCAGAGATACTGCAATTGTTTTGGCTGGTTTGTTTAATGCTAAAACCCTTTTGGGTTCTGCAACTCCAAGTATAGAAAGTTATTTTAATGCTACTAAAGCACAAAAATATGGCTTTGCCGAACTTAATAGACGCTACAACGATATTTTGATGCCAGAAATTGAATTGGTTAACATTAAAGACAAGTATAAGCGTAAACGCATGAAAGGTCATTTTAGCGATATCTTGATTGATGAAATGACGGAAGCTCTACAAGAAGACCAACAAATTATTTTGTTTCAGAATCGTCGTGGGTTTGCCCCAATTGTGGAATGCACTACTTGTGGACATTCGCCTCAATGTCCGAATTGTGATGTGAGTTTAACTTATCATCAATTTAAAAATCAATTACGCTGTCATTACTGTGGTTATAATATGAGTATGTTGCTAAATTGTTTGGCCTGTGGTAGTGTAGATTTGGATAGCAAAGGTTTTGGTACAGAACAGATTGAAGAAGAAGTAAAGACGCTTTTTCCTGATTATAAAGTTGGCAGAATGGATTTAGACACCACAAGAGGAAAGTATGGTTACGAAAAAATCATCACTGCTTTTGAGCAGCAAGAGATCGATATTTTAGTTGGTACACAAATGCTAACCAAAGGTTTAGATTTTAGAAATGTAAAGCTTGTTGGTATTATGAATGCGGATAATATGCTAAATTTTCCTGATTTTAGAGCTCATGAGCGTAGTTTCCAGTTGATGCTACAAGTTGCAGGAAGAGCAGGCAGAACAGCCGAAAGAGGTAAGGTTTTAATTCAAACCTACAATCCATACCATAAAATACTTCAGCAAGTTTCAAATAATGATTATAAAGCTATGTTTAATGAGCAGTTAGATGAGCGTTACAATTATAAATATCCACCAATTTTCAGGTTAATTAAGATTACTTTAAAACATAAAGATTACAATAAAGTAAACACTGGAGCCGATTGGTTGGCAAAATCGTTAAAACAAATATTTAACACCAATGTTTTAGGTCCAGAATTTCCTCCAGTATCAAGAATTAGGAATCAATATCATAAAAATATCTTGATAAAAATTCCAGAAAAACAGTCGTTATTGAAAACAAAAGAAGCCATTCTTAAAATTAAGAATAGCTTCATGAGTGTTAAAGATTTTCGCTCTATTAAAGTAATATTAAATGTCGATAATTACTAGTGAAACTCAATTTACAGAAGTTGGTATCACGAGCTGAAAATTGTAAGTTATCCCGATTGCTATCGGGATAATTCCGCTGAAAAGCGGAATCTCATCAAATAGTATTTCTATTACATTAAATATTATTTAAAGCATCCACTAATTGTGTCTTTTTATTCCTGCTTAAAGGAATTTCGTAAGCACCAACTTCAACATTTTTACTGTTAAAGCGATCTATTTTGTCTAAATTCACAATATAAGATTTATGAATTCTTAAAAACTTATCATCTGGCAATTCAGCTTCAAAAGCTTTCATTGTAGATAATACTACGAGGCTATTTTCTTCGGTTACTAGTTTTACATAGTCACCAAGAGCTTCTATCCATTTAATATCCTTAATATAAACTTTACGTTTTTTAAGATTACTTTTTACAAAGATGTGCTCTCCATCGGTTTCATTAAAATCAAGTGTAAGCTTATGTTGTTCTAAAGCTTTATCGACTGCAGTATTAAAGCGCTCTCTGGTAATAGGCTTGTGTAAATAATCTGTAGCATCGTAATTAAATGCTTTAAATGCATATTCGGTTTTACCAGTTACAAAAATAATTTGGGGTTTATTATGTAGTACATCTAGTAATTCAAATCCATTTAAAACAGGCATTTCAATATCTAAAAAGATTAAATCTACTTTATGGGTATTAAGTCCGTTTTTCGTTTCCAGGGCACTGCTATATTCTGCAATCAAATTTAAAGAAGAGTTATTCTCTACTAACTTGACAATAGATAAGCGTTGGATTGCGGAGTCATCAACAACAACACAGTTTAAAATCATAACATTTATAGTTTTTAGGTTAAGATATCGAC
>CAYRVY010000124.1:0-6276 GCA_964427695.1 uncultured Flavobacteriaceae bacterium | reverse complement strand
CATTATACATTGATGCTCTATAACCACCAACACTTCTGTGATTTTTTAATTAAGTATATCCACCTTCTCTGCACATAGTATCGAATGTTTCTTTTAAATCGTCATTAACCAAATTAAATGTGGCATTCATAAGTGAGCGATCACCTTTAGAAGTGTAGCCTTTAAATAATGGATTTAAGTCAATTTCAGAATACATTAATCGTGCTTTAATATCATTTATTTTTTCAATGGCTTCAATACCTCCAAGATTTTTTAACCATTCGAGAGTTAACATAGATGTATAGACCGCAAAGACTGGAGGTGTATTATACATACTGCTTTTGCTAATTTGAATTTTATAATCCATCATTGATGGTATTTTTCGAGATACTTTACCTAATATATCTTCATTTACCACTACTAATGTTGTTCCTGCTGGTCCCATATTTTTTTGAGCTCCTGCATAAATTAAATCAAATTTTGAAAAATCTAATTGACGTGAAAAAATATCGCTACTCATATCACAAACCATAGGAATTGAGCATTTAGGAAACTCTTTCATTTGTGTTCCAAAAATGGTGTTGTTAGACGTACAATGAAAATAATCATAGTCTGAAGGAATGTCATAACCTTTTGGGATGTAATTGTATTTCGCATCTTTAGATGAAGCTACTTCATAAATATCATCATATATTTTAGCTTCCTCAATAGCTTTATTACTCCAAGATCCTGTATTTAAATAACCAGCTCTTTTTTCTAATAAGTTTAATGCTACCATTAAAAACTGTGTGCTTGCTCCACCTTGTAAAAACAGTACTTTATAACCTTTACCTTCAAGATTAAGAAGTTCTAATACGAGAGTTCTTGCATATTCCATAACATCTACAAAAGCTTTACTTCGGTGGGATATTTCTAATAATGATAAACTGTCATTATTAAAATTAAGCACAGCTTCTGAAGCTTTTTGCAATACCTCTTGAGGTAATATGCTTGGTCCAGCACTAAAATTATGTATCTTCATTAGTATTATTCATTAGTTGAAACTATACTCCGATTAGTTATTGGGATAAGTGTAAGTTTTTAAGTTAAATGTTATTGAGTTAATTAGTTATTAGTGTCATGAATTTAAAGATGTTGACTAAATAACTAAAAACAAACTCATAAACTTACATTCTATAGTTGTTTCAATATATTTAATTTAACAAGGTGCAAAGGTGCTAATTTATGTTGTACTTTTTGTTATAAAAATGATAATTTTAAGTTAGGTCTTTTATTAAAAACGCAATTATGTCAACACCATCTGCATAATCCCATAATTGTGGTATTTGTGTTTGTCCAAATTGTATTTCAGTATCTATAAATCCATTTGAAACAATACACTGAATTTTTTCTTTATCTGTTTTTAGTTTCTTTTTTAAAACTTCGACAGAATCATAGTATTCATAGAATAATGTTGCAATTGGTGAAGCATAACTTTCATCTTCTTTTATCATTAAAAAGCCATTTTCCAGCATATCAAATTCACTCATTAAATAAACAGCTTTGTTATAATCGTAATTGTTGGCATATTTTGCCTGATTAATGATAGGATGCCAATCGTACATCGCCTTGAAAAAGTCATCAAAACAGTAATCTTTTGGTACAAATAATTTTGAAACATTTCTACAACCCAAACCATAATACCTAAAAATATCTTCTGATAAGGCTTTAAGTTGCTCTTCGGTTTCGTTTCCTGTTAAGATAGCTACCGAATTTCTGTTCTTTCTTATAATTGAAGGTTTATCTTTAAAATAATATTCAAAATATCGTGCTGTGTTATTACTACCTGTTGCAATAACTGTATTAAAATCGGTTAGTTTGCCTTCAGTAAATTCAATTTTACCTTTTAATTCAGGAGCAATGTATTCTAAATACTTTGCCAAAAAGGGCAGAAGGTGTTTATCGTTAGACGATTGTTTAATTAGAACAGCATGACCACAAATAAGAACACTTATAAAATCATGGAAACCTACTAAAGGAATATTTCCAGCCATGATGATGGCTACTTTTTTAGGTTCAATAGTATTAAAGTTATAATTGTCCATCCATTGCCTAAAGTTGCTGTCAGTAAGCAAGTTAGACCAACCTTCAATAGCAAAAAATACATTTTCTTTGGTAAACCAACCATTATGTTCTTGAGCTAATTTTATTTGATGATTAAACCCTTCAAAAAACAAGTCGTTGTTTAAAACATCATTTTTTTGTTGAATGTCTTTTAATGAAAACTGATTTAAAAATTTTCCCAACTCGACAAAGGCTTTTATTATATGTTTATTGTTATTCATTATAATTTGTATAACAGTTCTATGCCAATTTAACCATAAAATGACACATATAAACCGTTTGTTTTTCGCTGATATTTCGTTAAAAAATATAACCGTAACTATTGCTATGCATATATTTTTTGTCTTATCTCATCAAAAAATAATTACTCACGTCTTTTCTATTTTTTAAACAGGAGTTCGTGATGTGCTTCGCAGTTCAATTTATTTATGCGCAATATTATAATTAAACTGACATTATTGCTTTATTTTTGCAGTACATCTATGCTTTATAGCTACGATGTATAAAGACGCAAATTTAAGTAAACAAAAGATAAAAAGTGATATGGCAATCATTATAACAGACGAATGTATAAATTGTGGTGCCTGTGAACCCGAATGTCCAAATACAGCTATTTATGAAGGTGCTGATGATTGGAGATATAAAGACGGAACCAGTTTAAAAGGTAATGTGATTTTGCCGAAAGGTAAAACTGTTGATGCAGACGAAACACAAGAGCCTATTAGTGACGACTTATACTATATAGTTCCAGATAAATGTACCGAATGTAAAGGCTTTCATGAAGAACCACAATGTGCTGCTGTGTGTCCTGTAGATTGTTGTGTGCCTGATGATGATGTAGTAGAAACCGAAGAAGTTTTGTTGGCAAAACAACGTTTTATGCATCCTGAAGATTAATTTTTATTTGCATCAAAAATTTTAAGCTCTTTAGTAGGTACTAAAGTTTCGCTTCCTCCCCAAATTGTTGCATCATATTTTCGTTGTTTTTCATAAGGAATTATTTTTATTTCCTTAATTGAATTAAATTTAGCAGTTGAAATTTCTTTTGTACTTGTTAATAATAATTCTTCTTTATGTCTTGCAATACCTTCAATTTTAAAATTAAAAAGTGTTTTATTTCTTGCACTACTATTTTCAATGAATTTTAAAGGTCTATTTATATAAAAGTAATGACCTTCTTCATGCCTTATGTAACGAGGCTCAAACCAATTGTTTTCATTCTTTTTAAAAATAATGGTTCCACTACTAATTTTTTCAATATACTTTACACCAAGAATTAAACGTAAATTAACTTTGCTGCCTCGTTTGCCTTTCGAGAAACTGTAATCTGCTTTTAAAACTCCGTAGCTCTCATCAGCTATATGTAATGTTCCAGTATATTTTGCCTTTGCTCTTTTTGGTTTAAAATGAATGGCATAAACCATTTCATTATTATAAAAAGTTACATTTTGTAAAGAATATGAATAATTATCTGCATCTAAAATTTTACGCAATAGACTTTTAGGATTTGGTCTTGTATCATTAAGCATTTTATTTGCTTTTCTTTTAAGCTGTTTAATTTCAAATTCTTGTTTGTCTTCTTCGTGATTATCTCCACTTGCAAGAGATAAAGAATCTTCAACTTTAAATATTCCTGTTTTCAGCTTATAAGTAAGTGTTGTATCTAAATATTTTAAAACTACGCCTTGTGCTCTTTCTTGAATGTTCTCTAAAGAAAAATCTTTTTTTGCATTAATGATTTGTGTTGCTTTATCGACCTTAAGTTTTGATGAATCCTTATCCATAATATTCAATTCACCTATAAAATCTGTAAAGTGCACAAAATTACTTGTCTTTATATTGTTGATCATTGCTTTGAGGTTGTTGTTGGCATCAAGCAATTGCTTTTTCTTTACATGCGATGTTTTTGAAATCACAAAATCCAAATTATCAAAATCCATATATGATGTTTCTCGATAAAATAATTTGTGTTGAATATATTCAGTTTTATAATTTTTTGAAAGGTTTCTTACAACTCTTGCAATTATAGAATCTGCATTTGGTTTAGAACTACTTAAAAACACTGTATTTAGCTCGTTTATAGATGGCTCTAATTCTATTACATAGTTGTTGCTTTTAATGTATTCTATTTTAAAAATTTGTTGCTTATAACCTAGAGAAGAAATAGTTACTTGGTTTATGCTATTGTTTTCCAAATCTATATTAAAGACACCTTCTTCGTTTGTAATTACGCCTTTATATTCTTCAGTTTGTACAGCAGCATAAGGCACTGGCAACTTTGTAGATTTATCAATAATTTTTGCTGAAAAACTTTGCGCGTTTAGACTAATTGTTAAAATGAATAGTGCAAATCTTAAAATAGATTTAGTCATAAGTTGTGGCTTTTAAATTGAAGACGAATAGTGACTAAATTTGTTACAGTGTTACATTTAATTTCTTATCCATTGCGTGTGATTTGGTTAAATTACCAAGTTTTGGTATATTTGATTAAAATAATTCAAAATGGGAAAAAACACATCAATATCTATCGGAAATCATTTTGAGGGTTTTATAAAGGATAAAGTAAAATCTGGAAGATATAGCTCTGTAAGTGAAGTAATTCGTTCAGCTTTAAGATTATTAGAAAGAGAAGATAAAAAGGAAAAAGAGTTGATTAAAGCTCTAGAAATTGGAGAGCAAAGCGGATTCGTAGAAAACTTTGATCCAAAAGAACACTTAAAGGAGTTACATCGAAAACACTTATGAGTAAAAACAAATATCGCATAAGTGAACAAGCCATTAATGATTTAAACGACATTTGGGTTTACACATTAAATAAATGGTCGAAAGAACAAGCAGACAGATATTATGATTTGATAATTGGAGAAATTGAATTTATTGCAGACAATTTTTTAACTGGAAAATCAGCAGAACAAACTCGTAAAAATTACAGAGTTACAAAAGTAAAGTCTCATCTAATTTTTTATAGAAAAGTAGAAAATGACATTGTTGAAATTGTAAGAATTTTGCATCAGAGAATGGATATAAAGAAACGATTGAAATAAAAAACTACTTTCGCTTATCGGACGATATAGTTTATTTATGCTGAACTTGATTTAGTATTAAAACTGATAATATTATAACATTACCTGCAAGTCGGAAAATGAACGAAAAACAATTGAAAAATATTTACCTTGAAGATTTAGAAAATTTTCCTGATTTTAAGACTTTTATTGCAAATTTAACAGAATTAGAAAATTACAAATTTGACAATCATACTACTCGCGAAATTTATGACAAGTATCACGACCTAGCAACCATATTTCCTACGGTTTTTCAAATGCTAAATAGCGAAGCATTTAACGAGCAACTATTTTTTAGAGCTCGATTAGGAATAGACCGAAAAAAAGAAGATGTTTCACTTAAACAAACCTATTCTTATCCTCCTTCATCTGTTTGTAACAAAAATGGTAGAGGGAATTTAAAAAACAAAAGTGTTTTTTATTGTTCAAACAATCCAAATTGCGCTATGCTTGAGGTAAAGCCAAAAAAGGGTGATGATGGATATTTGAGTGTATGGAAAGGGAATACAAAAAAGCCTGTAAAAACTGGTATTTTATTACCTTATGACTTACCACCTCAAAACGAATGGAACGAAATGGCAAGAGGTTCTTTCGAATATCTAGAATCATCCCTTAAAAATGAAGCTAAAGAAAAATTAAAGCACTTTATGGCTTTATATAAGTTCATTCCTGACAGGTTTATTCGAGAGAAAAACCTTATCATTTAACTTCTATGATTAGTAATGAATTGCTATATGGTGAGCTTTGGAGAGATTTTATTATCTATCCTAGTGTCGCTGCAAAAACTTATATGTGCAATATGGCATTTCATCCAAACTTTGTAAATGAAAACCTTGTATTTGAAAAGGTTATCAGATTCTTTATATCTGACATAAAAGATGAGCAAGCAAAGTTTAATTTAGGAAAAGTTGGATATTTAGAAAATAATAAAATGATTTGGAGAGACGCAACTGAAAAGGAATTTGAATTATTTGAAAAAGAATAAAGACTAGAAGGTAACAATGTGCAAAACCGCACTTTTCTTATACGAGACCGATAATCGCAACTCCAAAAACCTTATATAATTTTTAAAACCCCTATTATTATAAAGTTCTAATTACTTACATTTGCAGCCTTAAAAATTGAGTATAAT
>CAYRVY010000123.1:3015-6290 GCA_964427695.1 uncultured Flavobacteriaceae bacterium | reverse complement strand
TACGACAAAGTATTTATTTTAGCACCTTGGCAAGAGATTTATATTAGCGACAACGAACGTTATGAAGATTTTAATCAAGCTATAGAAATACACCATCAACTCGTAAATACTTATAAAAAATACGGTTATGAGCTTGTAGATGTTCCTTTTAATTCTGTTAAAAAACGTGCTGACCATATATTAAATATTGTAGAAAATAACTAATGCAACATCCAATACAAATATTAGAACGTTATTGGAATTTTACCAGTTTTAAACCACTTCAAGAAAACATTATTAATGCTGTTCTTGAGGGTGAAGATACCTTTGCATTATTGCCAACTGGTGGAGGAAAGTCGATGTGTTTTCAAATTCCTGCTTTGGCAAAAGATGGCATTTGTATTGTTGTGTCTCCATTAATCGCTTTAATGAAAAATCAAGTGACTACCTTAAAAGAAAAAGGTATTAAAGCTATGGCACTTACTAACGAGTTTCAATATGCTGAAATAGATATAATGCTCGATAATTGCATCTATGGCAATTATAAGTTTTTATACCTTTCCCCAGAACGCTTACAGCAAGATATTGTACAGGAGAGAATACAACAAATGAATGTAAACCTTATTGCTGTAGATGAAGCACATTGTATTTCGCAATGGGGAAATGATTTTCGTCCAGCATACAAAAATATTGTATTACTTCGAAAACTCTTGCCAAATGTTAATGTCATTGCTTTAACAGCTTCGGCTACTCCAAAAGTAGTAGAAGATATTATTGAAGAGTTAGATTTTATCAATCCAAAAATATTTAAACAATCTTTTAAAAGAGAACTTTTAGCATATATGGTTTTTGAAGAAGAAGACAAGTATTTTAGGATGGAGCAAATTCTAAAAAAAAATCCGAACTCATCTATTATATATGTTAGAAGCAGAAAAAATACTTTTGAGATAAGTAATTATCTTGAACAAAAAGGATTTACAAGCACCTTTTATCATGGAGGACTATCTAATCCTGAAAAGGACAAGCACTTTTCATCATGGCTTAATAACCAAAAACAAGTTATGGTGGCTACAAATGCTTTTGGTATGGGAATTGACAAAGCAGATGTAAAAACAGTAATTCATGTAAATCTTCCCGAAAGTATAGAAAGTTACTTTCAGGAAGCTGGTCGCGCAGGACGAAATGATGAAAAAGCTTATGCAGTAGTTTTAAAAAATAAAGGTGATGAAGAACATGTAAAACGTCAGTTTTTAAAGATTCTACCAACTATAGATTTTATAAAGCAAGTGTATAGAAAACTCTGCAATTATTTTCAAATTTCATATGGTGAAGGCGAACACACAATTCACGAGTTTAATTTAAATACGTTTTGCAAAACCTACGGTTTTAACTCTATAATTACCTATAATGCGCTTAAAGCTTTAGACAGAACAAGTGTTATTACATTATCACAACAGTTTCATAATCGCTCTAGTGTTCAAGTAATTGTTACTAATAAAGTGTTATTTAATTATCTGGATAAACACCAAAAAACTATTACGATTGTAAAAACCATGTTGAGAACTTATGGTGGAATTTTTGACCAGAGCGTAAAGATTAACACCAATTTAATTGCAGATAAAGCTTCAACAACCGAAGAAAAGGTAATACAAACTCTTTTACATTTACAAAAAAGCGAAATAATTGAATTACAATTAACCAAAACCGACGCTCAAATTATTTTTCTTCAACCAAGAGAAGATGATAAAACCATTAACCGAATCGCAAAGAATATAGAGCAACAAAACAATCTTAAAAAAAAGCAAGTCGCTTCAGTTTTAAACTATGTAAATAATAATGATATTTGTAAAAGCGTACAACTGCTTTCTTATTTTGGGGAGCGTAAACTTAAAGATTGCGGAATTTGTTCAGTATGTATAAAAACAAACGACTCCCTTTCTATAAAAACTATGGAAGAGAGAATTACAGCAATAGCTCTAGTATTAAAAGAGAGACCATTATCATCTCGTGACATTTTGATTAGTACCAATATAAAAGAGATTCATATTGCGGCTATATTAAAATTAATGTTAGAAAAGGATATTATTGAAATTACAAGTGCTAATACTTATAAAATAAAATGAAAAGAGATTTAAGAATTGTTTTTATGGGAACTCCAGATTTTGCTGTGGCTACATTAAAAACACTAATTAACGATAAATACAATATTGTAGGTGTTATTACAGCTCCAGATAAACCTGCTGGAAGAGGCAGAAAATTAAACGAATCTGCTATAAAACAATATGCAAAATCTCAAAATTTAAGCATATTACAACCCATCAATCTTAAAAGTGAAACGTTTATAAATGAATTAAAATCTCTTAAAGCTAATTTACACATTGTCGTTGCGTTTAGAATGCTACCAAAAGTGGTTTGGCAACTGCCTAAATATGGTACTTTTAATCTTCATGCTTCAATATTACCAAACTATCGAGGTGCTGCTCCTATTAATTGGGCAATAATAAATGGTGAAACTAAAACTGGAGTTTCCACTTTTTTTATAGACGAAAAAATTGATACTGGAGCAATGATTCTTCAGCAAGAAATAGAAATTCTTCCAAAAGAAACTGCTGGAGAATTACATGACAAGTTAATGCTAATTGGTAGTAAACTTGTAATAAAAACTGTTAATAGTATTATATTGGGTAAAGTTAAAACAATTCCTCAACCAGAAAACACAACTCATAAAACAGCTTACAAACTAAATAAACAGAACTGTTTGATAAACTGGAATGAAAGTTTAAACAATATATATAATATGGTAAGAGGTTTAAACCCTTATCCAGCTGCTTGGTGTTTGCTAAAAAACAATAATGAAGAATTTAATGTTAAGATTTATAATGTAGAAAAATGTATAGAAGAACACAACTTTGAAATCGGAAAAATAATAAGTACTAAAACTGAAATTAAAGTTGCTGTCAATAAAGGTTTTATAATATTAAAAGATATAAAAATGCCTGGAAAGCGAAAAATGGATGTAAAATCTCTTTTAAATGGTTATGTTTTTGATACTGAAGCAAAAATGCTGTAAACCCTTGTTATCACTGATACTTCTAAACTTTATAAAAGCATACTCCTTTATTAACAATAAGTTTAAGTTATTAACAAAAGCAGCCATTTCCCTTGCTATTACTTGTGTAAGTGGATTATCCGTATAATTTTGTATAGGATTAAACAAAAAGGTAACCCAAAAAATAACAATTTAAATTTTAATTTATGAACAAAACAGATTTAATCAATGGGATGGCAGAAAATGC
>CAYRVY010000123.1:0-2915 GCA_964427695.1 uncultured Flavobacteriaceae bacterium | reverse complement strand
TTAAATTTTAATTTATGAACAAAACAGATTTAATCAATGGGATGGCAGAAAATGCAGGTATTACAAAAGCTGCTGCTAAAAAAGCATTAGAAGGTTTATTAATTGACATCGAAGGATCTTTACAAAAAGGAGATAGAGTTTCTTTAGTTGGATTTGGTTCCTGGTCAGTTTCAAGAAGAGCGGCAAGAGAAGGTAGAAATCCTCAAACAGGAGCAACAATACAAATTAAAGCTAAAAATGTAGTGAAATTTAAAGCTGGATCAGATTTAAGTAGTTCTGTAAACTAATTCATATAAAAATAATTATAAAAGGCTCGTTAAATTAACGAGCCTTTTTTGTTATTAAACAAAAATTCATTAGATTTAAAAATAAAAATTATAGAATATGAGTAATCTAAATCCCAAAAAAGGTTATTTACTTATTGCAGAGCCTTCAGTTTTTGGTGATGTTTCTTTTAATAGATCTGTAATTTTATTAACAGAATACTCTTCAGATGGATCAGTAGGTTTTATTTTAAACAAACCTTTAGATTACACTATTAAAGATTTAATTCCTGAAATAGATGCATCATATAGAATTTATAATGGTGGTCCGGTAGAACAAGATAATCTTTATTTTATTCATAAAATACCAGACTTGATTCCTAATAGTATAGAAATCTCTTATGGTTTATATTGGGGTGGAGATTTTGATAGTGTTGTAACCCTTATTGATGAAAAAAAGTTAAACAAAAGCGATATTCGTTTCTTTCTAGGATATTCTGGTTGGGAAACTAACCAATTGGTTAGCGAGCTTATTTCTAATACTTGGATTTTAACAGAAAATATTTATAAAAAAACAATTATTGAAAAAAGTGATGTTTCGTTTTGGAAAGAAAAAATGCTCGAATTAGGTGCAGATTATAGCATTTGGTCTAACGCTCCCGAAGATCCAACTTTCAATTAAGGACACCTCTAATTCTTAAATTAAGCTTACCTAATAATTGTTTTGATACGTCTCTTGTGTAAGTTTTCTTTCTATAATGCGTTATTGGTTGTATTCCAGTAATAACATTCGTTAAAAACAATTCATCTGCTTTTTGAAGTTCAAAAGGAGAAATAGAGGATTCATCTAAAGTATAATCTGGTAATAATTTAATTATTTCTATAATTTGTTTTCTCATAACACCCTTAATACTGCCATCTTGAAGTGGTGGTGTTTTAATCATTCTCTTTTTTACCAGAAAAATATTAGCATTTAATGCTTCTACAATGTTTTTATCTGTATTTAAAATTAAACAATTATTAAAGTTATTTTCTTTTGCATAAATACTACCTACAATATTAATTATTCGATTGTTAGTTTTAAGGGTAGAAATTAAACTAGGAGAAATATAATAATCTTTAAACAAATCTATTCTATAGTCTTCATCTACAAACTCATAAAAATCTGCATCTAAACGCTCCACCAATACTAAATATTCTATGTCATTAGTTTCAGGTGTGTATAATCCATCTTCTCTCCTGTTTACAATAAACTTAACCCGAACGGAAGATTGAGTTAAATTATTACTATTAATGAGTTTAAGAATTTCTTCTTCGAAAAAATCTAAAGTAAAATTCATTGGAATTTCCATCCTTAAAATCCGCATAGATGCCATTAACCTAAAGTAATGATCTTCTAAAAAAAGTATTTTATTTTGAGTTGCTTTTATCGTTTCAAAAACAGCATCGCCATAAGCAAAACC
This sequence comes from uncultured Flavobacteriaceae bacterium, assembly GCA_964427695.1. Taxonomy (GTDB): domain Bacteria; phylum Bacteroidota; class Bacteroidia; order Flavobacteriales; family Flavobacteriaceae; genus PRS1. Next base: position 1,189 of record CAYRVY010000123.1, on the reverse strand, counting down.
TCTATTATTTATAGATATTGTAGCTTGTTCCTTTTGTATAATATTTCCGTTAATATTAACCATAAAAAAATCCCAAATCCAAAAACAAATGGAATGGGAAAAATATTATTTTATTAAAGTTTTTTTAAGCAGAACCTAAAACTTGTTTTAAACTAGAAATTTGATTTTCCCACAGCATTTTGGTTTCATCTACTTCATCTTCATCTGCAAAATCGGTAATAATTAACGAAACATCCTTTGTTATATCATCCACTTGAATTTTAATTTCAAAAAATACTGAAGCATCTTCATCCTCTAACCATTTAAATTTAATACGTTCTGCATTTTTTTTGCTTAACAATTTGGCTTCCTCTTCACTATCATCCCAAATAAAAGTGAATATCTCTCCACGAGAATTTACATCATCTGCAAACCATTCCGATAAACCTGATGGTGTAGAAATATATTGAAACAATAATTGTGGTGAAGCGTGAATTGGAAATTCTAGTTCGAGTTTAATTTTATCGCTCATTTAATATTAAAAATTAATTGGTAATATATACATTAATTTTTTAGTTTTAAATATAATTTTAAAAAATAATTTACTCTTGTAATATTTGCTGCCAGTTATTTTGTTTTTATATTTGCAGCCGCATTTATATGGCGAGGTAGCTCAGTTGGTTAGAGCGTCGGATTCATAACCCGGAGGCCACGAGTTCAAATCTCGTTCTCGCTACAAAGGTAAAACCTAATACTAATTAGTATTAGGTTTTTTTGTGACCAAAATATAAAGCTTGTTTTTAAGTACATGCTCGCAAAAAAGTGTAAAACACACAGTATTTTGGTTTTAGCTATTGTATAGCTTCCTCTATAAAGATTCAACGTAGGTAAATCTCGTCCTCGTTACTAATTTTTAAAAGGCTGTCTGAAAAGTCAATGTAATTTACTTTGTCAGGTTGAGCCTGTCGAAACAAATGTTGATTATCAAGTAGTTAAAATATTTTGACAAGCTCAATATGACTTGGGTTTTTACTTTTCAGACAACCTCTTTTATACTCTACCCCATTTTAATTAGAATACCATAATAATTTGAAAAATGTATTTCGTCGATTTATTTTGCATTTAATAGAGAAAATACGTATTTTTGCTATTATAATTATAATATTAATAATCCTCAAGTATTAAATTAATTAGCCCCAAGCTAAAATTT
>CAYRVY010000122.1:0-6291 GCA_964427695.1 uncultured Flavobacteriaceae bacterium | reverse complement strand
TGAAACCTTGGTGAAAGAGTGTAGAAATCGGGATGCTTTTTTGTTTAGGGGACGAATGAGGGGACGAATTTTGATTTCTAGATATGTTTTTTGCAGTTTGTTTTGCTTATTGTTAACGGTTACTGTATAGTGATTTCTTTTCAGCTATTATTGAAACGTATTATTTGCCCAAGTAAAAAAATCAGATAAAGAGAAAACCATCACATTTGTGTCATTATTTGATTCATTTGTATAAAGTTTTTCTTTAACAGCATTCCTAAGCCATGTTTTTGCTCCAGCCTTAAAACCATCTCCGTCTATTAAAATCATAATGTTTTTTTCAGGCATAGCTTCAATAGTGTTCAAGTAGAGATAAGGTAATTTTTCATCTACCGATCCTGCACTTTGTTGCCATTTACATTCAATTCTAATACGCAATTTGTATTTTTCTGAGATTAAAAGAAACTCTGTATTTCCCTTGTGTCCGTAAATTGTTTCAAAAGGAACGTTTTTTAGCAATAGTTCTTTAGCATATTTGTCAGGATTCTTTTCCCATTTTCGATACATTTCGATTTCAAATCCTTTTTGATCAAGAACAGTTTGTACTGCTTTTTCGAGTTGAGTACCTGTTATATTGGTTTTCCTTCCTTTCTCCACTTCTTTTAATAGTTTGTTACAACAATTTCTTTTATAGTATTTCTCTTAGTTGGGTCAGAGTTGATGGATCTTTTAGCATCAACTCTTGTTATTCTATAATCTTTATAAATTTGATCAAAAAAATCTTCATTTGGGTCTGTATTTTTAGGATCAGAATTACTCAACATTAATGAGTAACCTTTTTCATGTAATTCGTAATATAGTTCTGCGAGTTGTAACTGTTCATCGTCTTGAAAAGTCAATTTGCTATATGCTGTAAAACTTGCGGTTTTGCTTATTGGTTTGTAAGGTGGATCAAAATAAATAAAAGAACTAACACCATTTAAATCGGTTTTAACTTCTTTAAAATCTGCTTTTTTGATAGTCGCAATTTCTAGAAGTTTTGATACATTAAGCAAATTTTGTTCGTCAACTATTTTTGGATTTTTGTATCTTCCCATTGGAGAGTTGAAACCTCCTTTTGAATTAAATCTAAATAGTCCGTTAAAGCAGGTTCTATTAAGAAAAATTGTTTGTGCAGCTCTTGGAATCCAATTTTCAGAGTAGTTATCATAGTCAATGTCAAATCGCTGATGATTAAAACTCTCTCTTAAATCATAGTAATATTCTTTCTGTTTTTCTTCGTTTAACTTTTTGTATTGTTTATCATATTTATATAAAAACTCCAACAATTTATTTACGTCTTTTTGAATGACTAAATAAGTTAAAATTAGTTCTTCATTTATGTCGTAAAGGAAAGCATTTTCGATTTCATATTTTTGGGCAACATCGAAAAAGACAGCACCGCCACCAACAAATGGCTCATAGTAATTTTTAATTTTCATCTTCTTCAAATCAGTAGGATAGAGATCTTGAAAAGAGTTTAATAATTGTCTTTTCCCACCAACCCATTTCAAAAATGGCTTTGCACCAAGATTATATTCGTAGAATAAATCCTCTACTTTTGAGGTTGATTTTTCGGGAATGTCGTATGTTTTTGGCATAAATCGATGTTTAATCAAATGTATGAAAACTAATTGTATGATTGGTTAACTCCGTCTAAATATCCTTGAGCATATGCAGCATGAGGACTTTTATGTCGAACGACACCTGCTTGACTATATGGTAAATTATCAAGGTCAATATGAAGTTTTTCCCTTTTGTGCGACCCATCATCAAAACCTAAATCATATGCACAACCAGCACATTTATGTCTTCCAACTCCACCCTGATCGTGTGGTAAATTATTAAAAGCATTGTTGTACCTATGTTCTTTATCACATTCCATAACTTCTTTTTACATTAAACACAACTAGTTACTAAACCAGTTTATTGCGTTTATTCGTCCGTATTAGGCGTAAAAACACATTACTTTTATTTACTTATCAAATATAATCAATCTATTCTTATCATCAAGTCTTTTATAAAGAGGTAAAGTTTGTCGATTTAAGTCAATCATTTTAACGTTAATTACAGGACTTTTTGAGTTTTTGTCTTTATATTCTTTTGGGATAGCGTCTAGCTTTTTAAACGGCTCTATAAATGACTCATCTGTATAGAAGTCTGTAGAAAAATGAGATACTTTTTTTGAGCAGTTCCATACTTGGCATTTAAACTTGTCGTTGTTTTTAGTAATGTACTTTGTAATGTAAGATATTAGCCCTCTTACATTATTTGTACTTAATTGTTTTACATCAAAAGCAGATGAGGGTCTAAAGTCTTTTTTTCTTGGTTTAATTCCGTTTTTTATTTGCAAGTCCATCCAGTAATTCCACCACTTTTTAATTTTCCAATGCTTGTTAGTAACCATATGGAAATGAATGTTGTTTTTAAAAATGGTATTTTTTGTTTGTCGTTCTACCACCCAAATGTATTGAAAGTCTTGGCTTCGTTTTTTTACGTTATCTAGGAATTTTCTAAATATTATTATTGCCTTTTCGTCAGTAACGCTATTTAAAAAAGTTAGGGTAACAAAACTTAATCGTTTTTTATGTTTGTAGGCTTGAGCAAAGCACATTCAACTTCATCCCCTTAATATTTCTGGTGTGAATTAGCCAAAGAACTTAAAATTTTATGCCGCCAATCAAAACTGGTTTGTATACTGATATTCAATTCTTTTGCTATTTTCTTGATAGGCATTCCTTTTTCCATACAGTTCAGGTAAGATTGCCATTTTTACTTTAGCTTTATATCATACAAAGCTGTTCAGGTAGTTTCGCTATACAACTTTTGGTAAGAATTACAGTGATACCTGAACCTCTTTTGTTTATTCTCTCTTATACATTATATCATTACTACAATGAAGACAAGGCTTCTTTTTTCGCTTTTGAGAAATCTCCTTACTTGCCTCTGAGAAAACCTTATCTTGTAATTCCTGCTCTAAAAGCAATTCGGATGTAGACTTATTCAGATTGGATAGCGATAGCTTGCTGAATATTGATTTTACTTCTTTTAGTGTAACTATGAATTATTTTTTTGCTCTTTTTTCTAAGTCTATTCTTGGAATATGTAATTCACGACCAATGGCTTTGCCATTTCTAAAAGTTTGTGTACGTAGATCAAGATTTCCATTTGGGATTTCAAAGGGCTTTGTATATTTTTTTCCAAATTTTACGGGATATGAATTATCAATAGTATAATAAATTTCGGTATTGGGTATTGAGTTTTCTAGTTTACACATTAGTTTTCCATCTTTTTTATACATTGTAATTTTTGGATCAAAAACTGCTTTTGAAATATTTGTGTTGGTAGCGTCAAACCGATTGAAATGCTCTTCTGTTCGTTTTACAAAATCATTCCAATTTTTATTTTCTTTCTTCGTCCAAAATGTTTCTGATAAGGCAAAAGCTCTCGGATAGGTCATATAAAAAGCAAATGGCATTGTTGCAATACCTTCGGTCCATAAATTACCCTGTCCACCCAGAATTAATTCAGGGTTTACATCCTTTGGAATGGGGGAAAATTGATACGACTTTTCCAAACTAAGACTTGCATAGATTCTGTTTTCAACACTTTTATCTCCTTGGGTATAATCTAAATATGTGTAAGTTGTTGGAGTCATAACCACTTCATATCCCATTTTTGCAGCTTTAATTCCACCTTTCATTCCTCGCCAACTCATTACTGTTGTTCCTTTTGTAAGACCACCATCTAAAATTTCGTCCCAACCAATCATTTTTTTACCTTTACTGCTTATAATTTTTTCAACCCGATTAACAAAATAACTTTGTAATTCTTCCCCATTTTTAATATTGTTCTTTTCCATAAATTTTTGTACATCAGCATCTCTTTCCCAGTAGCCGTGGTAAGCCTCATCTCCTCCCATATGAATATATTTTCCTGGAAATAATTCAGCAACTTCAGTAAAAACTTTATCTACAAAATCATATACATTTTCATCTGTGGGGTTTAAAGTGTTTTCAATCAGCATTTTGAATTTTCCATGACTTTGCCAGTCGACAAATTTTGAGCCTGGAATTACAAAAGTGGGTTTCTTATTTACGGATAATTCAGGATAGGATGCCAATATAGCCATACTGTGGCCTGGCATATCAATTTCAGGTACAATTGTAATATTTCTATCGGCTGCATAAAGCACAATATCTTTGATTTGTTCTTGTGTATAAAAACCCCCATAAGTCGCTTTTTCGTCTTTTTCAGGATAAGATCTTTCTACACCAAACCTACCATGTCGTTCTACTCTCCACGCCCCAATTTCGGTTAATTTTGGAAGTGATTTTATTTCAATTCGCCAACCCTGATCGTCCGTTAAATGCCAATGAAAAATATTAAATTTATATTCAGACATTTTATCCAAATAAGATTTTACCTCGTTAACAGAAAAAAAATGGCGACTCACATCCAACATCAATCCTCGCCATTTAAACCGTGGATAATCCCTTATTTTACAGCCTGTTATTTTAATATTACCAATATTTTGACCATTCGTAAATTCATTTTTAATAGGGAACAATTGCTTTAGTGTCTGAAAGCCATTAAAAATTCCAGCAGCTTTATTTGCAGCTATTGTAATAGCACTTTGATTTACTTCCAGATTATATCCTTCTTCCCCCAAATCTGATTCTTGTTTTTTATAGAGTTTTACGATTATAGATTTATAGTTCTTATTTGTTTCTCTACTATGAATTCCTAAATTCTTTAAAAAAATTTTAAAATTTTCAGTATACCGTTTTACTTGTACATTATTTGTTTGAATATTTATACCCACTTGCTTGTCTATTACAAATGCAGTATTCACGGCTTTATAACTCACAGGTGTAGGAATGATAGAATGCTGGGTATAGGATTGTTGATAGAAAATAAAAAAAAGAAAGGCGAAAATTTTGTTCTTAACAGACATATGTTTCCTGTTTTATATAATTTTTATCATCACAAGATAAAAAAGAAATTCCGTTTACATTTAAAGATATTGTTGAACTATGAATAATTAACAGAACTAAAAAATAAATATTTTTCATCTTTCTTTCTTTCTTCAATTCAATTAATTTGAAATATCATTACAAATAAAACCTTTTTTAGTTGTCTTGAAATTAAGCTATTGATTGGTTTTCTAATTTAATTTATAAATCAGCCTTAATTTATGGCATTATCTCATACTGGGAATATACTGTTATAATAGGCAGTATGTCCTGCGTTTTCATGGGGTATAAAGATACGATAAGTTCTTTGAAATGGAAACATAATTATTATTGAGATGATAGGCTTTGTTAAAGAAACAGAAACGAGCTAACACCCTGTTAATGGGAAACGTTAGAAGCCTCACAAACGGAGTAATTACAAAGGATTGGACTGTCAGATAAGATGTACAGGCATATTATCTAAACCTCCTTGAGCTGCTTATGTTAATAGCATTGGTATTGAGCGTCAAGGTTAAAGCACTAAAATCGTTTGTAAGATTATTAGTTGTATGGTATGGATATAGGAGTTGAGCGAGAGCGAACCCATCAAAGACGTGTCTAAAATAACCTTTACTGTGTCAAAATCAAAGGGAGAGCGACCTTGCGAGATATAAGTGTAGCGGATACCCTGTTGACTGGTTACACTTTAAGTTGCAATCCAATCCACGAGGTTGCAGTGTTTCCATTATTTATTAATCAATTAAAAATCTAATTATTAACAAATATAAATTGGGCATTTTATATGTCATATCTAATAGTAGAACAAGAAAAAGATAATAAAGCTTCATTAGTTTGCAGACTTAATTAACTAGGAACGAGAAAACAATTCTCCACAGGACAATTTATAAATCCTACCAATTGGCAAAGTAAACAACAAATTGTAAAACCACCAGAACCAGATGCAGAACTCATAAACTCATAACTCAGCCTGATAAGAACAAAACTTAATCAGGCTTTTTTATTTCTACAGGCTAGAGATATAGACTTTAATGTACAGGATATTTACATACAGTATATAAGGAGATGGTAAATTAATTAGAATTTTAAGACTTGACGCGAGTAATTAATACTAATAGTTGTAAAATTAAAACCTTAAAGAAAACGTATAATTATTAAAAAGGATATATTAAATTTGTCTTTGCTAAATTTGGCGATTAATATTTAACATAAACTTTATGAAGAACTTTTTATTTCATTTAACAACTTTCATTTTTATTTTAACTTTTACTTCATGCAACAACAATAGTGAAGAAATAAA
>CAYRVY010000121.1:0-6294 GCA_964427695.1 uncultured Flavobacteriaceae bacterium | reverse complement strand
TTAACATACATTTGCCGAATGCAAAATAAGCAGACCTACGAATTTGAATTTATAGCATTAATGGCTTCATTAATGTCTATTGTAGCTTTATCTATTGATGCTTTACTACCTGCACTACCTGAAATTGGAGAATCTCTCGGTGTAAATAATGCAAACGATAATCAATTATTAATAACAATGATTTTTTTGGGATTGGGTTTTGGTCAACTTATTTTTGGTCCATTATCTGATAGCTTTGGAAGAAAGCCAATGGTTTATATTGGGTTTGTAGTATTTATAATTGCTACAATAATATGCGTAACTACCAATAGTTTCGAAATGATGATTCTTGGACGTGTACTGCAAGGCATCGGTTTGGCTTCGCCAAGAACTTTAAGTATAGCAATTGTTAGGGATTCTTATAGTGGCAACTATATGGCAAAAATTTTATCTATTGTTGTGATGGTATTTATTATAGTGCCAGTTATCGCACCTGCTTTAGGACAATTTTTACTGAATTATTACAATTGGGAATCTATCTTTTATGTGAATCTTATATTTGGTGTTTTAGTAATGCTTTGGTTTTGGAAACGCCAACCCGAAACATTAGTTGTTACAAATCGTGTCAAGTTTTCTACAAGACTATTTATAGATGGTACAAAAGAGTTTTTTAAATATAAAGATGCCGTTGCTTTTACATTTATTTCAGGTTTTATAACTGGTTCGTTTATGGTTTATTTAAGTACATCTCAACAAATTTTTCAGGTACAATATAATCTTGCCGAACTATTCCCATACATCTTTGCAAGTTTGGCTATTTCTGTAGGATTTGCTACTTATTTAAACAGCATATTAGTTATTAAATATGGTATGTGGCGTATTGCATACATTGGTACTATTGCTTATGCAATTATTTCTGTTTTGTATGTTGTATTATTTTGGTCTGGAGCAAATCCAAGTATAACAATATTGATTAGTTTCTTTGCTTTACAATTTTTCGCTATTGGATTTCTCTTCGGAAATTTAAGAGCATTAGCAATGCAACCTATTGGACATATAGCAGGAATTGGAGCTGCTATTAATGGGTTTATCTCAACAGTAATGGCTGTACCAATAGCCAACTATATTGGTACTTTTGTTACAGACTCTGTACTGCCTTTGTTTGTTGGATTTTCGGTTTTTGGAATATTATCCTTATTGGTCTTTTTACGATTGAAGGTTTCTAAAACTATGGTTTCGTAATTACAAACGCAGAAAAGAAATACCACTTTTTTAAAATAAGCACGCTTTTGCAAAAGCGCACTAATAGTAATAGATTGTTAGACTATTTATAACAATTAGGTTTTACCAGCCTTTTTAGCTCGTTTTGCAGCCTTTTTTTCTTTTGCTGTTAATAAGGGTTCTTTTTTTACGTTCTTCCTTGCGTCTTTAGATTTTGCCATGATAATTTATGTTTGTTATTAAATTATATTTTATTAATAAATTGATTTTGTCAGTCTTGATGTAATGTAAGGCTTTCTATTTTTCCGTTGTCATCCTTATTACTGTTATAATGAGGTTTGATGCTAATTAATATATTTACCAACTTAGGTTTCTAAAACGTGAACGGTCATTATTTATTAAAGCTCCCATCATCTACATCTTTAATAAAATCTATTAAACCTTCAAAGTAAATTTTTTGATCATCAAATTGGGATAAATGGCTTCCGTTAGGACACAATAAAAAGCGTCCATTTTTAACTTCAGTCGAAATCCATTTCATCTGTTCAGGATCCATAGTATCATAAGTAGCTCCAATAGTTAATGTAGGCACTGTAATTTTGTGAAGCTCATCCTTTACATCCCAATCTTTTAAAGTTGCGTTACCTTTAATTCCAAACTCACTTGGTCCTTGCATCGTTACATACACGTCATGATTTATATGCTTAAAACTTCTATTTATAGGTTCTGGCCAATCTTCAACTGGCATTCTTAATACATGTTTGGTATAATAATTATTAATAATCAATTCCATATATCTTGGATTGCTGTAATCTTCTTTGTCTTCAAAACTCATAATTTCTTCTAACACTACAGGATTCATTTGTGGTGCTAAAACTTCATCTGAATATTTTTGATATTCAGGAATTGATGCTACCATATTAGAAATAATTAAACCCTTTAAATGTTCTTGGTATTTTAAAGCGTATTGCATACCCAAAATTCCACCCCAAGATTGTCCAAATAAATAGAAGTTATCCTTGTTTAATCCCAAAGCGACTCTTACTTGTTCAACTTCTTCAACAAAACGGTCTAAATCCCAAAGCGATAAATCTTTTGGTTGGTCGCTGTAATACGAGCCTAATTGATCGTAATAGTAATACTCGATGCCTTCTTGCGGAAAATAACCATCAAAGCATTCATATATTTCGTGAGTCATTCCTGGACCACCATGAAGCAAAAGTACTTTTATAGTTGGGTTGTTTCCAACACGCTTTGTCCATACTTTAAAATCGCCTTTTGGTGTTGTAATAGGAATCATTTTAATGCCACCCAAAAACCGATCATCTCTATTAGAGTTATCTAGATATTCCGTTATTGAATTATCAATGTTTTTATTTGATGGCTCTGTTTTACAACTTAGACAAAGTAGTAATAGGAATGCAAAAAAAAGAATGTAATCTTTCATGATTTTTGATATATTAATTGGATTGCATAAAGATACTAAAAAACCAATATTATTAAAAAACACAATGTCATTTTGAGTTTCCTAATTGCTATCGAAATAAAATCGAATGTTATTACCAAGTAACAGCTTTTAAACCAACGTTCTCCAGCAGATAGTTAGTTTTACTAAAATGTTTATTTCCAAACCAATAGCCTCTGTTTGCACTTAAAGGAGAAGGATGTCCAGAAGTTAAAATACTATGCGTTTCTTTATTAATTAGTGCCGCTTTACTTTTTGCAAATCCTCCCCAAAGTAAAAAAACAATATCTTTTTTATGACTTGAAATTTGCTCGATTACAGCATTAGTAAATTGTTCCCAGCCTTTTTTTTGATGACTTCCAGCTTGATGAGCTCTAACGGTTAATGTAGCATTAAGCAATAAAACGCCTTGTGTTGCCCATCGCTCTAAATTCCCGCTTTTTGGATATGGAGTTCCTAAATCTTGCTCAATTTCTTTAAAGATATTAATTAGTGAAGGTGGATGAACAGTACCATCATTGACTGAAAAACATAATCCATGTGCTTGCCCAATACCATGGTAAGGATCCTGACCAATAATTACCACTTTAACCTCATCGAAATGGCAAAATTCAAAGGCATTAAATATTTGTTTGCCTGACGGAAAACATCTATGATTAGTATATTCTTCCTTAATAAAATTTACTAACTCCTTAAAATAAGGTTTGTCAAACTCCTCTTGTAAATAGGGTTTCCAGCTTTGGTGTATGTTTACGTTCATTACTACAAAAGTATTATAATTGTTTAAATATTTTGGATAAGTTATATATTTAAGTACTTGAATTTATGTAAATAAAAGACTACCTTCGCTTATCAACTGATATAATCAATTAAAACTGACCATATCAAATCGTTCTCTGCAATTAAAAAATCATAGTAACCTAATAATTAAGATAAGCCTTCTTACCTTTTTCAGTTAAATACGGATAGATAGATTGGTTGATAATATCAGCATATTCTTTTATCATTTTTTTAGAAATACGCTTGTGTGTTACTTGAGCAGATGAAATCCAAAAATCGCCTAATATCTGAAATCGCCTATATAAAAAAGCATATTCATTGTGCAAAATCTCTTTTCTCATTATTCCTTTTTCAATTAACACCGCAAATAATTCAAGAAACTGTTTTTCTCTAATTTTAGATAATTCCAAATAATGCGTTTTAATAATTTTACTTTCTCTCATAACCTGAACAAAATCCAATAGAAAAAAACGGGACTCATAAAAATCACTCATAATGGAAGTAGATAAATCAAGCAACAATTTCAAACTTACTTCTTCTTTATTGTTAGACATTTTTAAGTCAATATTCTTGACCAAGTTAAAATATAAAGTTTCAATAATCTCTTCACGTTTCTTAAAATGATAGTTCAAGTTACCTTGACTAATTCCCATTTTTTTGGCAATGGTTCTCAATGTAACTTGAGATAAGCCATTTGCATTAAACAAGACTAAAGCAGTAATTGAAATCTTCTCTTTTGTGCTTTTCATACAACAAAGGTAAAAATATTTAGTAACATTGACCTAAATTAAATAACAATTAGTACCTTTGACCTAAATTAAATTTTATGAATCGGAAAATATCAGTTTCAGAATTACCAAAAAACAGTAAGGTTGTAGGTTTTATAACAAGAATAAACTATGAAGACACATTTTCTGTGGCTTTGCAAAATAAAGAGATGGCAATTGAAGATGTTTACTTAAATGTATTTGCTCATAGTCCAAAATGGGTGAATAATTTGCTAAAATTGAGAAATAATATTGTAAAACTTTTTGGAATAAAAACCAATGTTGGAAAAATGAAAAAAGAAAGCCTAAAAGTAGGTAAGAAAACTGGAATATTTAAAATTTATGCAATCTATAAAAATGAACTCATAGCAGGAGAAGACGAAAAACATCTCGATTTTAGAATTTCAGTGCTAAAAAATGAAGGAATATTAACCATAAGTACCTTGGTACAATACAATAATTGGTTTGGAAGATTGTACTTTTTTATTGTAAAGCCATTTCATAAAATCATAGCAAAATCAATGATGAAAAGTGCAGTGAAAAACAATAGAATATGAAAATAACCATAATTGGAGCAGGAATTGGAGGTCTGACAACTGCAATAGCATTAAAGCATAAAGGGTTTGATGTAGAAATATTTGAAGCCACATCCAAATTCAAAAAAGCAGGTTCGTGAATAAATTTGGCATTAAATGCAATGCAAGTTTATAAGCATTTAGGTTTGTATGATGACATACTCAAAGCAGGTAGTTACACAAATATAATGGCAATTACAGATGAAAAATTAAATCCATTATCGGTTGTTGATTTAAAACCGTTTGAAGAAAAACATAATGTAAAATCGGTGGCAATTCATAGAGCAACATTGCATCAAATATTGTTGGATAATCTTAATGGATCACCTATTCATCTCGGAAAGAAACTGAAATCATTGCAACAAACAAATGGTGAAATAGATTTGCTATTTGAAGATGGCACAAAACACCAAACCAAGATTTTAATTGGAGCAGATGGTATTCATTCTAAAGTCAGAAAATCAATATTTAACAACACGGAATTACGAGTAGCAAATCAAATTTGTTGGAGAGGAATTACAACTATCGAACTGCCAGAAAAGTATCAAACTGAACTAAACGAACTTTGGGGAAAAGGAAAACGCTTTGGTTTTGTAGCCATTGGTAAAAACGAATACTATTGGTACGCTTTAGCAAATTATAAGAAAAATTACCGAGAAGAATACAGCGGATTAGATTTGGCAGATTTTTATTCAGATTTCCATCCCTTAATTGGAGAAATAATAAAATCTACTTCAAATTCAACTATTTTGACCAATGAAATGGCAGACTTAAAGCCTATTAAAACTTGGTATAATAAAAATGTTTGTTTGGTAGGTGATTCGGCTCACGCAACCACGCCAAATTTGGGGCAAGGTGCTTGCCAAGCAATTGAAAGTGCTTTGGCTTTAAGCAATTGTTTAGAGAAACATAAAACGATTGAAAAGGCTTTTGTGTCGTACCAAAATATTAGAATGCACAAAGCAATTAAAATTGTAAATACAAGTTGTAAAATTGGGAAAATGGCTCATCTCGAAAATAATTTTGCGATTAAATTGAGAAATTTTATTTTAAGAATAATACCGAAAAAAATGGCAACAAATCAAACATCATACATTTACAAAATTGATGAGTGAAGAATAAAAGCAGAGAACAATGTATAAAAATAATAGTGGTTTTAGTGCTAAATTCAAAGGTCATATCTTTGTACAAAGTTTAGTGTTAAATTGAAAGGTAAGTGCTTTGAAACTCGCTACTATTCTTATACTAAGCGATAAGCGTAACTCCAAAAATTCCACTTCTCAATTAGAATATTTATCTTTGTTTTCTAAACAATGTTTCATTTGAAGATGTTTGTGGAAAATAAATATGATAGAATTACCAAAACATAAAAAACTTATCCTTTTCGATGGTGTTTGTAATCTTTGCAATGCGTCAGTTTTATATGTAATTAAAAGAGATAAAAAGAATGTGTTTATGTTTGCGACTTTGCAAAGCGATGTTGGTAAGCAAATAATTAAGCAGTATA
>CAYRVY010000120.1:0-6326 GCA_964427695.1 uncultured Flavobacteriaceae bacterium | reverse complement strand
GCCCAAATTCAGTATCCATTTTTTTTAATACACCTTGATATTGCATAAAATTATTTTTGCTATTTTAGTTCTCGTAAATTAGTGTCTGGACGGAAATAGGCTAATTTTATAAAATGAATTATTTTTGATGAGATTTGAGTTTACTTTTTATAAGGTGATGCCTTCGCATCAGGCGATTGAAAATAAATTCAAATATTGCAAAAATAAACATTTTTAATTTTGTAATATTTCCGTTCAAACACTAAATATAACCAATCTATGCCAATCCCTTTAGTAAATTCTATTGCCTCATGGTATTTAAAAAAACGATTTCATCAAATTGAATTGTTTTTAAAATACCCTAACGATGTTCAAAACGAATTGCTGTTAGACCTTATAGATACTGCTAAACACACACAAATAGGGAAACAGTACGATTTTGCATCTATAAAGAGTTATAAAACATTTAGCGAACGGATTCCTGTGTCAACCTACGAAGAATATCAAAATCTAATAGAACGCTCAAGAAAAGGCGAGCACAATATCTTTTGGCCTACATTTATAAAATGGTTTGCAAAATCAAGTGGTACTACAAATGCTAAAAGCAAATTTATACCAGTAAGTTTAGAGTCGCTGGAAGATTGTCATTATGCTGCAGGGAAAGATTTGTTGTGTATGTATCTTAATAACAATGAAGACTCACAAATGTTTACAGGAAAAAGTTTACGCCTTGGTGGAAGCAAAGAGCTTTACAAAAAAAACGGAACCGTTTTTGGTGATCTTTCGGCTATTTTAATTGATAATCTGCCTTTTTGGGCAGAATTTAGCTGCACACCAAGTAATAAAGTTTCTCTAATGAGTGATTGGGAATACAAAATGCAAGCCATTGTAGATGAAACTATAAATGAAAATGTAACGAGTCTTACTGGTGTACCTTCTTGGATGTTGGTGCTTTTAAATAATATACTACAGCATACTGGCAAACAAAATCTTTTAGAGATTTGGCCTAATCTTGAAGTGTATTTTCATGGTGGCGTAAGTTTTACACCATACATAGACCAGTACAAAGCGATTTTACCTCAAAAAGAATTTAGATACTACGAAATTTATAATGCTTCGGAAGGGTTTTTTGCAATTCAGGATAGAAATAATTCCAGTGAGTTGCTGTTAATGCTTGATTATGGTATTTTTTACGAATTTATTGCTATGGAGGCTTATGGGACTTCAGAAGAAAAAGTTATCAGCTTGAGTGAGGTTGAAACTGGTAAAAACTATGCTGTTATTATTACCACAAACGCAGGTTTATGGCGTTATAAAATTGGTGATACTGTTCGCTTTACATCCATAAATCCTTATAGAATAAAAGTTACTGGAAGAACCAAACATCATATAAATGTTTTTGGAGAAGAGCTCATTATAGAAAACGCCGAAGATGCTTTAAAACTTGTTTGCCAAAAAACCAAAGCCGAAATTGTAGATTTTACGGCAGCTCCCATTTTTATGCAAGGTAGAGAAAAAGGAGCGCATGAATGGATAATAGAATTTAAAACACCTCCCGAAGACATAAATTATTTTAACGAATTGTTAGATAATGCACTAAAATCTTTAAACTCCGATTATGAAGCTAAACGCTATAATAACATGACGCTTAATAAACCCAAAATTAATATTGCAAGAACACATTTGTTTTACGATTGGTTAAAACAAAAAAATAAACTTGGCGGACAGCATAAAATCCCTCGTTTATCGAATACTAGAGACTATATTGAGGAGTTGTTAATTTTGAATGGTTAAAGTAAATTCTTATAAAACCTAACGCTTGTTTATAATTAACGTCTAGCTTAAATGATAATTCCTTAACTAAATTTTAGAGATTCCTTCCCAATAGCTCCCGATAATTATCGGGATGGGATTCAAAGGAAATAAACTACCCCGAGGCAGAGCCATCGAGGTATTAAGTGGAGTTTGCTACGCAAACATCATTATTTCCGACCCAGAGAGTCGAGGAATTAAACCAAATCTTCTCGTCCGTCGAAGCGGAACGCGAAGGAGGATTAATAATCCTAAGAGTTAGCATTAATTTGGAAAAATCGATTATTTGTAATAACTTTGTAACTACAAAAATAAACATTATGGAAGTTTCAGTTATACAAATAGGGAATTCTAAAGGAATACGATTTAGTAAAACCATTTTAGAAAAATACAACATCAAAGACAAAGTAGATTTAATACTTGAAAAAGGAAAAATAATAATTCTACCGTTATCAAGTCCACGAAAAGGATGGGAAGATGCATTTAAAGAAATGAATGTAAATGGAGATGACCGATTATTGTTTGATGACGTTTTTGAAGACGAAACGCTTGAAGAATGGAATTAAAACAATATGACATAGTTTTGGTTAATTTAAACCCAACTATTGGAAGTGAAATAAAGAAAACGAGACCTTGTATTATTATTTCTCCAAATGAAATGAATAGACCATTGAGAACAATTGTAATTGCTCCAATGACAACAAGTTCTAAAAATTATCCTACACGAATAGAAATCAAACATAACAAAAAAACAGGTTGGATTGTAATTGACCAAATTAGGACTATTGACAAGCAGAGAATTATTAAAGTACTGGGACGAATGACCAAACCTGAAATTAAAGAAGTAAAATTGGTAATAAAGGAGACATTTGTGGACTAAAAAACTAATGTTAACAATCTGTATAGTTGCCGATGCTTACACATATTTAGAATATCATTTTTTTGATAAAAATGGTAAAAAAATTAAATGATAGAAAATCCTTATAAAACTAATTACCTATAAACTTCATTTTAGTTCAACTTTCTTAACTAAATAATAGCTTAAGGTGTTATCAGATTCAATTAAGAACAATTGTTTTGAATTTTTTAATAAATTGTATATATTCTTAAGATTAGCTCCTCTAAAATCACTAGGATATTTTAATATATTTTTTACATCTAGTTTTTTTACAATAAATGGTTTATTCATGTTATTTTTATTCTGATACACTATCAAAAAATTAATTATTCTGTTTGAACCTTTTATTTTAATATGAGATGATAGGTTTCCCTTTTTATTAATTACATATTCCGCATAATCTAACATAAGTTGTTCTTTTAAACCTAAATGTTTTGAGTATACAATACTGTGGTTTGTATTTATAGGCTATACTCGATTTCTAATTTGCCTTTTGTTGCCTTATATGGGTCAAAAATCCAAATAATTTCCCCTGTACCATAATAATCTCCGTTTATTAGGGTGTCTATTTTTCCAGATAAAATAATATCATAATATCCTTTTCTTTTCATTTTTACACTATCACTCACATAACCTTTTACTTTGATGTAATAAGCGTAGTAACTTTTGTTTTTATGAGGTTTTAGAGTGTCAATTCTTTTTTTGGAAAAATCGGTTACAGTAAATTTTTTATAATCTCTACTCTGCTTCCTTTCACAAGAAAAAATTAAAATTAAACCGAAGAAAATAATTATTATACTTTTCATCTCTTAATTAGTTAGTAGGTGTTAATTGTGACAAATTTGTAGCTCTACCACTACTTCCTCCGCCAAGTAAATTCGATAAATATCTTAAATCTCCATTTAATAATTTTTGATAAATTAAGTTTGCTAGTTGACTTAAAGACAAACTCCCATTACCACTTATTGACTCATGACCAATATTATTATTAAACAAATCCATTTGTTCTTCTAAAATTAAAATTATTGGATTTTCACTCTCGTGGGCATCTGAAAATAGTTTCGCCATATCTACGCCTACATACTTTGCATTTATAACATTATAGTATGCATGTCTAAAAGCGTCTGGTTTACCATTTAAATTCTCAACAACATTCCCAAATCTAGTTATAGTTTCTTGAACAGCAATTTCTCCGTTTTAAATATTCAATATACTTCAAGTATATTCAGTTTAATTATGTTTTTCATTTTCCTATTGATTTATAAAAACTAAATTTCCATTATTATTATAGCATTTTAATGTTGCCCAATCCAAAAATCGTCTATTAAATTGTCATCATCTAACTTAACAACTAAAGATACTGGATCAATCATTGCCCAACCAATTGGGTAATCTAAAAGGTGTGCCGCTTTATAGTTGTTTTTAAACCACTCATTTAATAAATCTAAAGCTTTTTGTTGTTCTTCTTTTGATTTTCCTATTGATTTCACTAAATCAAGTGAATCAGGGAGTTGTACACCTCTAGGTATATAAACCCCCAATGTATCACTAGAAGGCTTACCTAAAAGCTTTATAACTTCTTCTTTTTTCATTCCGATTTTTAAATAGTTATGCATTAAATCCTTTACCATATTTGCTCTAGGATTTTTTGTATCAGAAAAATCATTATTTTCTAACCATATTTTTTGGTCGAAATTGGATTGACAAGATGAAAACGAAGACATCATGATGATTAACATTACGACTAATAATTTCTTTATTTTCATACTTAAAATTATTGGTTTGTAGGGATTATTTGTGAATTAGATAATAATTGTCCGTTTGGACCCAAAGGTGACAAATATCTTAAATCGCCATTTAATAATTTTTGGTAAATTAAGTTTGCAAGTTGACTTAAAGACAAACTCCCATTACCACTTATTGACTCATGACCAACATTATTATTAAATAAATCCATTTGTTTTTCTAAATCTAAAGCCACTGGAGTTTCACTTTCGTTTTAACAAAATGCTTTTACACACAACATCTTTACCTTATTGTATTCCTTCAAATTCAAATGTTTCAGTTTTTCTTTTATTATCTCTATATGAACCATGCTCAATTTTTACCGAAAAATTAAGTGCTGTTGTTTCTTTTATTTCTAAAACTTTGGGAATAATTAAACCTTCAATCTTATATAATTTACTATAAGAGTAGTAGTCTCCGTCTGGTGTTACAGAAATTATATAGCTTCTTAAAAAATCCTCCATCCGCTCTTTTGGTGTTGCCTTAGAATCAGACATTTCAAATACAGTTATAAATAAACCTCTGTTATATAATTCTTTATTAATAATACCTTTTGTATGATCTATCCTCGCTAAAATATAATTCATCTCAAAATTATAGTCGAGGTTTCTTACTAATATCTCTTGAGATGAACAACTCCAAAATGACAGCAAAAATGTTAAAATAAATATTATGCTTTTCATAATAAGTTGACTTTATATCTACGATAGTATTTATAATTTAACCTTAATTTCCAATTCTCCTTTTGTTGCTTTATATGGTTCAAAAATCACTATTCTTTCCCCTCCGCCATAATAATCAGTGTACCACCGTTCATTTATTTCACCCTTTAATTTTAAGATAGGATCCCTATCTTTTGAACGAAGTTTTATTAGAATTGTATCATTTACAAAGCCTTTTACCCAAATATTCATCATAGCATATGTAGAATTTTTATATGGTTCCAAAGTGATTGTTCTTGTTTCAGAAAAATCAGTAATCTTTAATTTTGCTTCATCTTTATTACAAGAATAGAGAGCTATAAATAATAAAAACAGTATTATCTTAGATTTTTTCATTTTTATTGGTTTGTTGGAGTTAACTGTGAAGTATTTGTTGCTCGCCAAAAGCCATCAACAAACTCTAAATTGTTCAAATATCTCAAATCTCCATTTTCAAGTGCACTTTGCACTAATTGGTATAGTCTACCAGCACCATAGGCAATTTGACGACCTTGTATGTTATTATGAAAAAAATTGTTTAGTTTATATTAATGAACTCCTTCAAATGCAAATACTTCAATTTTTCTTTTATCGTAAAAACCATGCTCAATTTTTATTGAAAAATTTGGATAAGCAGCTTCTTTTATTTCCAATATTTTTGGCCTTATTAGTCTTTCAATTTTATATAGTTTGCTACTGGTATAATAATCCCCATCTGGAACAACTGAAATTAGAAGGCTTGATATAATGGCGTCATAACCTTCAAATAATCCTTCTGGAGTTGCCTTCGAATCTCCCATAATAAAAGTTTTAACATAAAGACTGCCATTATATAATTCCTTATATGTAGCTTCCTGCCAAATGTTAGCCAAGATATAGTTAACTTCATAATTTTGAGAAAGGTCTTTTAACTCTGGAGTATATTGTGCTTGACAACTTATAAAAACTAAAAACACCAGTATGGTTGTTATTTTTTTCATATTATTATTCAAGGTTATCTTCTTACAGAAATATAGATATGGTCCTTATATCCTATTATGAAAATGATTGTTTAGTTTATATTAATGAACTCCTTCAAATTCAAATATTTCAATTTTTCTTGGCTATGTTCTAAATAACGACTGACTGACCACCCAATTGCCACCTTTCAT
>CAYRVY010000119.1:0-6380 GCA_964427695.1 uncultured Flavobacteriaceae bacterium | reverse complement strand
TCTTTACTATACCATCCAAAGAAGATTGGACAGTTATGTTTAATAAAAATTGGGAACAACATGGAAAAGACGAATACGACCAAAACGATGATGTTTTAAGAATTAAAGTAAGCCCTGAATTGTCCGAAAACATACAGGAACATTTAGAATATAAAGTAAATAAGATTAGTGAAACTGAAGGAACAATTTCCATGGCTTGGGAAAAGGTTACAATAAGTTTCCCTTTTAAGGTCAATAATTAAACTATTACGAGATGAAAAAATATATTATTTATATCGGAATATTAGTCATAGGACTAATTTTAGGGTGGCTTCTTTTCGGAGGTACATCTAACACAGAAACTGAACATAACCATTCAGAAGAAATTGCAGCAAATGAAATGTGGACCTGCTCAATGCATCCACAAATTATGTTACCTGAATCTGGAGATTGTCCAATATGTGGTATGGATTTAATTCCTGCTGAGTCTGGATCAGAAGGTCTTGAAGCAGATCAATTTAAAATGTCAAAAAATGCAATGGCATTAGCAAATATTCAAACTTCTGTTGTAGGTGATAGTAAGGTTGAAAATAGTGTTATAACACTTTCAGGGAAAATTGCGGAAAACGAAGAAGCTAATGCTGTACAAGTAAGTTATTTTTCTGGAAGAATAGAAAGATTGAATGTGAATTTTACTGGTGAAAAAGTGCGTAAAGGACAATTATTAGCAACCATTTATTCACCTGAATTATTTGCAGCACAACAAGAATTGTTAACAGCAGCTTCTTTAAAAGAATCGCAACCTGCTTTATATAGCGCAGTAAGAAACAAACTAAAATTATGGAAGTTAACAAATAATCAAATTAACGAAATAGAAGCTTCTGGTAAGATAAAAGAAAACTTTCCTGTATATGCAACGGTTTCAGGAACGGTTTCAGAAAAATTAGTCGATCAAGGCGATTACATCAAGCAAGGGCAGCCCTTATTAAGAATAGCTAACTTAAATACAGTTTGGGCAAATTTTGATGTGTATGAAAATCAAATAAATTTATTTAAAAAAGGGCAAGAAATATCAATTACCACTAATGCATATCCAAATAAAGATTTTAAAGCTAAAGTCACTTTTATAGATCCTGTTCTTAATTCTAAAACAAGAACTGTAACATTAAGAGCTGTTTTAGATAATACAACTCATATTTTTAAACCAGGAATGTTTGTTCAAGGTAACATCAAAGGAATTAAATCTAATAAAGAACATATTTTAATCATTCCTTCAACAGCTATTTTATGGACAGGAAAACGTTCGGTAGTCTATTTAAAAACACAAGGCGAAGATCCCATTTTCGAAATGAGAGAAGTAACATTAGGAAACAGATTGGGAGAAAATTACGAAATATTTGAAGGCTTACATCATGGAGATGAAATTGTAACTAACGGAACTTTTACAGTAGATGCTGCTGCACAATTACAAAGCAAAAAATCTATGATGAATAGAGAAGGTGGTAAAACAACTACTGGACACGAAGGGCATATTGGAATGAACTCCGAAAATACAAATATAAGTTTTGGAGTTCGTGGAAATTGTACTATGTGCAAATCAACTATAGAAAAAGCAGCTAATAGCATTATAGGTGTTACAAGTGCTATTTGGGATATAGATAAAAAGAAGATTGATGTTTCTTTTGATGATAAAAAAACAAACGAAATGGCAATTCATGAGGCAATTGCAGCTTCAGGTTACGATACCGAAAAAATTAAAGGAGACTTATTTGTTTACAATAAGCTACCAAAATGTTGCAAATATGACCACAGTATGAAAATGAATTAATAGAGGTGTTCTTAAGCAAATAGCATTAAACTGTCTAACAATAGTTTTCAGTAGTATTTTCTATTACTAAAAATGGAATATCTATTTTAAATGCAAATGTTTCTACAAGTTGTCTAGTAAAAAAGCGCTCTAAAAAGGAATGTTTTTTATGCATCATCGATAACATTTTAACATCATTGTTAACAATATAGTCCTGAACCTTTTTAAAAATTTCTGTACTTTTTAAATCAATAAACTCATGATTAACCTTACTTAAACAAAAATCCAAAAAAGCCTTATTCATTTCTTGGCTTTGAGAAAGACCCTTTTTATCTAAAAAGTGCAAAATATCTATTTTTGAACCATGACGCTTAGCAATATCCATTAATGGTTGTAATTCATTATTATTATAGAGAGTAGAAAAGTTAGATGTAAAAACTATTTTATCTAAACTTGTAAAACTACAGCCATTTGGTATTGCTAAAACTGGTGATTTACATCGTTGTATTATACGAACAGTATTGCTCCCAAAAATTATTTTTCGTGCTCCAGTAGCTCCTTGAGTTCCCATTATTATTAAATCAATACTTTTATTTTCACTTATTTTATTGACAGCATCGACAAAATTGTCGTAATCAACAATAGAATAGAAACTATGCTTATCATTATTATATTTAGTTTCTACGGTATTAATTAAATTTTTTATAGATCTTTTTGACGTTTCTAATAATGTTTGGTATATGGTTGTAGAAGATGACAAGTTCATTAAATCGTCCGAGATAAAAGATGATGTAGTTTGTACATTTAGTATGTAAAACTCACATATTTCGTTCTCCAACAAATTCATAGCATAGTGAATAGCATTTATTGAGTTCTTTGAAAAATCGGTAGGTAATAAAATGGTGGTCATAAAAAAAATTATCTACAAATGTAAAGTGTCTTTCAATTTAAAACTATGATAAATGTCAGCTACTACAATACTCTATCAAAACAAATGAAATTATTACAGATAAATATTACTGTTAAAATTTGTTAAAAAAGACTATAACAAATTTTATCTTCTTTATTTTTTTGTATTATCGCAAATACTTTTAAATCAATAATTTTGATAGAATAAAATCAGCATATAAAAATTTAGAAATATGAAACGAGCATGCTAAAAAGTTTATCACCCAAGGGAATGATTAATAGCGAACAGTCCCGATAGTTATCGGGATGACCGTTGAAAAACAATAAATATAAACATATGAAAAAATCATTACTCCTTTTAGGATTTACAGTAGTTTTATACTCATGTGGAACATCTGAAAACAGCAATACAACTCAAGCTAAAGTTAAGACTCCAACAAATGTTACAGAGTTTGCAAATACAATAACATCTGCTGAATTAAAAGAAATGCTTTACATCTATGCTTCCGATGAATTTGAAGGTCGTGAAACTGGACAACCAGGACAGAAAAAAGCTGTCGAATACATAAAAAATCACTATGTAAGTCTTGGTATTCCTTCTCCAATTTCAAAAGGCGACTATTTTCAAGAAGTTCCATTACAAAAAGTTAAAACACCAAATACCTCATTAACAGTAAATGGAACTAGCTTTAATTATTTTGATGATTATATTTCACTAACTTCAGCGCCGACTGCTAAGATTAATGCAGATGAAATTGTATATCTGGGTTATGGTATCGATCATGAAAATTATAATGATTATAGCGATATAGATATAAAAGGAAAGATAATAGTAGTAAAAGGCGGTGAACCAAAAAATGAAGATGGTACATATAAAGTAAGTGGTACTACCGAATTTTCTAAATGGTCTAATGGCAGGCAATCACTTTCAACCAAAAGAGATGCAGCTAAAAAGCATGGTGCAAAAGCAATATTGTTTATGGATAGTGCTCTTTTTTCAAGATATTCTGGTTTTTTCAAAAGGTCCTCAAACAATGGTGGAAGCAATCGATTATCGTTAATAAACCCAGATGGAGAAATTTATTTTTTCTTAATAAACGAAAGCCTTGGAAAAACTTTAGTAAAAAACATTGAAGAAAACACAACAGTAACTACAGTAACCAGCAATGTTGAAATAAATTACGAAAGTATTACAGAAGCAATATCTTCCGAAAATGTTTTAGCATATATTAAAGGTCGTGAGAAACCAAATGAATATATCATTATTTCAGCTCATTTAGATCATGTAGGAATAAATGATGGACTTATTTATAATGGTGCAGACGATGATGGCTCAGGAACAGTTGCTATAATAGAAATTGCTGAAGCTTTTAAAATTGCTGTTGATAAAGGTTATAGACCAAAACGTTCTATTGTATTTCTGCATGTAACTGCTGAAGAAAAAGGATTATTAGGTTCTAGATATTATACAGACCATGACCCCATTTTTCCGTTAGCAAATACTGTTGCAAACTTAAATATAGATATGATTGGTAGAACCGATCCTAAACGTAAAACAGGAAATCGTAACTACATCTATTTAATAGGAAGTGATCGATTGAGTACTGAATTACACAACCTTTCTGAAGAGGTAAACACTAAATACACCAATATTGAATTGGATTATAAATATAATGACGAAAACGACCCAAACCGTTTTTATTATCGTTCAGATCATTACAATTTTGCGAAAAACAATATTCCTGTTATCTTTTATTTTAATGGCACACATGACGATTATCATAAACATACAGATACTCCTGATAAAATTGAATACGATTTATTAGAAAACAGAACACGTTTGGTTTTTTATACAGCTTGGGAACTCGCAAATCGTGAAAAAAGGATTATTGTAGATAAGGTTACAGAGTAAAGCTAAAAATAATGAGTCGTTAGTCAAAAACATATTCTGCACTAACAAACTCAAAAGTAATAGGAAAAATTAAAGGATTTGTATCTTCTACATCATAGCTTAATATACAAGAACTATTTGAAGCTATAACTTGACAATCTGCATTTGGAGTAGTTGTAAAAAGAATTCCATCACTTTTTAAAGTGATTTTTGGAAATCCAGTAACTTCAAAATCATTAATATTAAAAAATTCTACTTGATATTCTACTCGATTATTAACTGTATCAGTTTGAGGTGTAAATGTAAAATTAAGCAACAAATATGTTACTGGTTCAATTATTTCTGTCGCCGGAATATCTTCAATCGAATTTTCATTAGTACAATTGAGGAACAATAATCCAAAAAATATAACAACATATATTTTAAACTTTTTCATTTATATTAATTTAATTACTTATTCAATAATAATCAATAAATTTTAAAAACAAAAGAAGCTTCTCAAAAAATTGAAAAGCCTCATATTGGGGTGGAAGATGGGGCTTACCTCGGCTAGCCTTCTTGAGCGTATTCGAAAGGCTCGGCATAGACTTCTCGCCCTATTATATTCCTGTTTTTATAAAATAAAAAAGTCCCGATAATAACCAGGACTTTAAATTTTGGATGGAAGATGGGGCTTACCTCGACTAGCCTGTCTTGAGCGTAGTTGAAAGGCTCAGTACTGGCTTCTCGCCCAATGCACTTAAGCCATAAATCAAAAAAAATCCCCCACTACCGCACGTTTTTAGTCAGTACAACAAGTAAAAAATAACAAAAAAATAGTTTTTTACTACTAAAAACATAGAATGTAGAAATAATTAGTGAATAAAAATTGATGTGGTTTTAGTATCTTTACAGTATAATAAATATGGTTATGGCACAGATTGAACAAATTAGACACAGTATAATAGATAAACTACTTTCTATTAAAAATGCAGAATTGTTATCAGCAATTAATAAAATTTTAGAGTCAAAATCAGAAGATGTAATACAATTAACAAAAGAACAAAAAGAAATGTTACAAATGGGTAAAGATGACATTGCTAATGGGCGTATTATTTCACAATCTGAAGTTGATAAAATGGATACTGAATGGCTACATTAAAACTGTTTTGGTCAGAAACGGCTTTAAAACAACGTACAGATACTTTCAAATTTTGGAATGAAAAAAATAAAAGCAATGCATACTCTAAACGACTTTCATTACTAATAAGGGAAAGAACAACTAGATTACTGACATTTCCAGAAATTGGTAGAAAAGTAAATGTTGAAATAACAAGAGTTATTTCAGTTGAACACTTTAGTTTGTTTTACGAAATAGATGAAGATAAAATTGTAATAATTTCTTTTTGGGATAACAGAAGATACCCTAAAAAATTATTAAAACTTTTAAAAAATAAATAAACCCTTTCTGTCGTATGATTGTATCGTGGTCTGTCTTGAGCGTAGCCGAAAGATTCAGTACAATCAACATATTCAATTTTATTCCTACTTTTTAAAACAAAAAAAGTCCCAATATAAAATCAGGACTTTAAAATAAGGGTGGAAGATGGGGCTCACTTCGACTAGCCTGTCTTGAGCGTAGTCGAAAGGCTCAACACAGGCTTCTCGCCCATTATACTTTTACATTATTTTTTAAAAAAAGTCCCAATAAAAAATTAGGACTTAAATTTTGGGTGGAAGATGGGGCTCGAACCCACGACCCTTGGTACCACAAACCAATGCTCTAACCAACTGAGCTACAACCACCATTTAATT
>CAYRVY010000118.1:0-6424 GCA_964427695.1 uncultured Flavobacteriaceae bacterium | reverse complement strand
ACAGCTATAATTCGTTCAGGGTCAATAGCAATAACTTGTTTTAATAAGGAATCTATATTTTGAATTCTATCTCTAAAATATTTTTCTAAAGTTAAGCCTTCATCTGCTCTGTACTGTTTTATTTTTTCTAATGTTAATATAATTTCATTTTCAATTGTATTCCATTCGTCCTCATCAATCTCATCGCGTTCTGTATTTAATGCTTCAGGCATTTTCACAGCCATTTTTAAGAGTTCTATCTCATTTCCGCCAACAATTTCATGAAGTTGCTTCATATACTTTTTTACAACAGGCTTATTAATTTGTGTCGAAGTTTCTTCTCCAGTAATATCTATAAATAACGAAAAATCAATTTTTCCACGCTCTAAATTAGAAGCAAGAAGTTTACGAATATTCAATTCTTTTTCTCTGTAAATGGAAGGTGTACGCACATACGAATCGAGGTTTTTACTATTTAAAGATTTTATTTCAATAGAAATTTTTTTGTTAGGAAGCTGTAATACAGATTTTCCGTAACCTGTCATTGATCGTATCATACTCGAAATTTAAAGATGCACAAAGATACTAAAACACGAAACAAAACTTAAACCTGTTGCTTGGGTTTTTTCGTAACTAAATAAACTCCAGCAAAAATGAGTAATGTTGCAATAACTTTAACTAATGTTAACGAATCACTTCCTACAATAATTGCAAAAACAATGGCAATTGGTGGCTGTAAATACATAAACACACCTACAGTTGAAGCTTTTAACTCTTTTAATGCAAAAACGTTTAATAAATACGTTAAAAAAGTAGTGCCGACAACTACAAACGAAAGTTTCCAGATAGCTTCAAAAGGCAGTGAAGCCCACTCCACTTCAATAAACTCTGTAATTGTAATAGGGAGATTAATTATAACAGCTATCAAAAATATCCATTTCATCAAAGTATAAGGATGGTATTTTAAAGTTAATGGTTTTACAATAATGAGATAAATGCCGTAAGAAATCGAATTAGTTACAAACAGGATATTCCCTAAAGTGATATTAGGCGCATCATGTCGTATTTCGTTACTAAAGAGTATAAGAGCTAATGCGCCAGAAAAACCTAACCCAATTCCGAAGTATTTAATTAGAGTAATTTTTTCTTTAATAAAAAAAGAAGAAATTAAGAATATAAATATTGGGGAAATGGTAATTATTATCGATCCATTTATTGGTGTAGAAAGACTTAATCCTTTAAAAAATACAAGCATATTTATTACCATCCCAAAAAGGGCACATAAAAATATGCGTTTCCAGTCTCTAATATCTATTCGCTCTTTTGGTCCCCAAAAACCAATTATCCAAAATAAAATTGCTGCTCCTAAAACTCTCAAAAAAATAAATCCAAAAGGTTTGATGTAGATTGGCATTAACTCTTTGGCAATAGTGTGATTTAAGCCATATATAGATGTTGCTATTAAAGCCGCTAAAAGCGCAAGTGTTCTATTGTTCATTTAAAAATTGTCTTGCAGCTTTGACTACTGTTTTACTATTACCAATAAATATTTGATTTTCAATTATAATTACTGGACGTTTTAAAAACGTATAATGCTCTAAAATATAGTGTTTAAAATCTCTCTCGGTTAGAGATTGGTTCTTTAAGTCCATTGCTTTGTAAAGCTTTGCTCGTTTACTAAAAAGAGACTCGTAGCTACCTGATAGATTGTGCATTTCTTCAAGTTGTTTTACTGTAACCTCATTTTCTTTAATGTCTTGTAAAATAAAATCAGATGTAGGATTAAGTTCTTTTAAAATTCTCATACAAGTATTGCAAGTTTTTAAATAGTATGTTTTTTTCATTACTAACAAAGATTAACTTTACAAAGAAAATCATTTAATTAGAAAATAATTGCTTTTATCAAAAAAAACAAGATATCTATTTGGGATATGTTTTAGCACTAAAAAAGGCATTTTAATTTAGCCTTAAATACGGAAGTACTTCTTCAAACGGAATTGTAAATTCTGTAATTCCTTCGGAATATGGTGCTATTTCGTAAACATTGTAAAGTAATATTACTCCTTCATCACTAAATCCAATATTTTCTGGAAGTTGAAAGCTGTCTCCAAAAAAATAATCGTTAAAACCATTTTCTTTTAATTTCTCTTGTAATTCAAGGTTAAAATAGATTTCTGAAAGTTTAATAAAATCAATTTTGTCTTTAATAAGTTCATCATTTTGTAGAAGACGACCAGTTCGAGAATTAAAATTTAAAAAAGAAATATTCATGTTCCCATGAGCACCTCCAGTATTTAAATAACTGTTTATTGCAATACAAGTGATTTCTGGAGATTGATAGGTAACTTCACCATCAATAAGTGCTTCCCAGATTAACGAATTTTCTTCAAAATCGTCTTTAAACGCTATATAAATAGAATCAAATTTTGTCGCAGCTTCATTTAACGAAACACTTATAAATGAATCTTCGCTAAAGTTAATTGTGTTAACGATAAAGTTTTCAATAGAAGCATTAATAGATTCTGAAACATCAGTATTTCCTTCGGCAAATGGGATGTTAATTTCTATAACAGCATTTTCGGTTTTTGTAAAATTAGTTTCAAAAAAGGTTAAACGCACCTCTTTTACACAAGAAATTATTCCGATTAAAACAAGTATTAACAGGACAATTTTTTTCACTTTAGTGTTTTTTGTTAAACATTAATTAAAGATAGATTTTACATTTGAATAGAACGAATTAAAAACTAAATTTGTTGTAAATATTTTACTAATGAAATTCAACACCAAAACAATCCACGGAGGTCAAGAACATGATCCTGCCTATGGATCGGTAATGCCTCCAATATATCAAACATCTACCTATGCACAATCCACTCCTGGAGGGCATAAAGGTTATGAATATTCGCGGACACATAATCCAACCCGAAACGCATTAGAAAAGTCTTTTGCTAGTATAGAAAATGGTAATTATGGCTTAGCATTTGGTTCTGGATTAGCAGCAATTGACGCTATAATAAAATTATTAAAACCTGGCGACGAAGTTATTTCTACAAACGATTTGTATGGTGGTTCTTACCGTTTATTCACTAAAATTTTTGAAGCCTTTGGAATAAAATTTCATTTTGTAGGTATGGAAAGCATCATTAATATTGAAGCTAAAGTAAATAATAAAACAAAACTTATTTGGGTAGAGACACCAACCAATCCAATGTTGAACATTATTGATATTAAAGCTGTTTCAGTAGTAGCTAAAAAGCACAATATTTTGCTTGCTGTAGATAACACTTTTGCAACACCTTATTTACAATTGCCATTAGATTTGGGCGCAGATATTGTGATGCATTCAGTCACAAAATATATTGGAGGACATAGCGATGTTGTTATGGGAGCTCTTATTGTAAAAGACAAAGAAATAGCTGATAAATTATATTTTATTCAAAACGCTAGTGGAGCAGTTTGTGGTCCTCAAGATAGTTTTTTAGTCTTAAGAGGAATTAAAACCCTTCATATAAGAATGCAGAGACATTGCGAAAACGGAAGAGCAGTGGCAGAATTTTTGGCAAAACACCCAAAAATTGAAAAAGTGTTCTGGCCAGGTTTTGAAACGCACCCAAACCATGACATAGCTAAATCTCAAATGAAAGATTTTGGAGGAATGCTTTCGTTTACTACTAAAGGGAATGATTATAAAGAAGCGATTAAGATTGTAGAAAATTTGCAACTATTTACACTTGCAGAATCTCTAGGAGGTGTAGAGTCTCTTTCGGGTCATCCAGCTAGTATGACACATGCAAGCATACCTAAAGAAGAACGAGAAAAAACGGGAGTTGTGGACTCACTTATAAGATTAAGCGTTGGGATTGAAGATATTGAAGATCTTATAAACGATTTAAAACAAGCTCTTCAATAAAAACTAAAACTAATCTAAATAATATATATAGCCAAAATTTAACCACAATAACCAATCGTTACTTTTATTAAAGCTTAATTGATGATTTAAACCATCAACCCAATCGCTAAAATAAAGTTGATATCTAAAATCTAACATTAAATCTGAAACAACAGATAGTTTATATCTTACACCAACACTTGTAACCATAGACCAAGAACTCCTAGCTTGTGTATTAATAGGATATTCTCTTTGTTGACCACTAGGGATAGAGGGGAGAAATTGAGGATTTTCATACCAAAAGGAGTAAATATTACTGGGATTTAAAACATTACCATTACCATAATCCGTACTCGCTTTAGGGTTAATTGATGTATAGTGAACACCTAAACTAAAAAAAGGAGCGAACTTGTAACCAAGCCCTTGAAAAGAACGAATACTTCTAAAGAAATACTCCAGCTGCATTCCAACATCAAAATTCTCTGCTATACCTTTATGAGCTCTAAGCTGGTCAGCTTCAATACTTGTCCTTTCAGGAGCAACCCATTCTCCAAAGTGTTCAAGCTTTGTTTTGTTCCAAGAGATTTCAGATCTTAATTTAAAATGATCGTTGAAAAAATTATCTGTAGAGTAACAATCACAATCAGCTATATATGCAAAATTTATATAATGAACTATACCAATACCAATTCCTGAATTGCCAAAATTTGTTTCTAAATCAGAGCGGCTTCCAAAATCAGATCTAAACTCAACAGGACCAGCAATTACACCAATTTCGTGCGAAAATCCTAATTGAGAGAATGTTAAGTTTATTCCAAAAAAGAAGAAAAATATTATAGTTAATTGTTTTAGGTTAAGCATAGTATATTTCAAAATATTTTGAGACTTGTTGAAACAAATATAAAAAAATCCGACGAAACAACAAAAAAATCCGACAAAATGTAAAAATATACACAACTTTAAATATTATTGGCAAATTAAAGGGTGATGATTTTTATTATGAATCATCAAAAAAAATAATGTTATTTTTAAAGATAACGTATCTTTGTAGTATTAGAATCCAATAAAATTTTTATTAAAACAAAATCATTACAGATGAAAAATAAAATTGATGCCTTTTTGAATCTTGTAAAAGAAAGAAATAGCAACGAACCAGAATTCTTACAAGCTGTAGAAGAAGTAGCTGAAACAGTTATACCATATATTGATAGTCAAGAGATTTATAGAGGTAAAAACATTTTATTAAGAATGGTTGAACCAGAAAGAGTTTTGATGTTTCGCGTTCCTTGGGTTGATGACAAAGGAGAAGTAGTTGTAAATAGAGGATATAGAATTCAAATGAATTCGGCAATTGGACCTTACAAAGGCGGTTTACGTTTTCACTCATCAGTAAATTTAAGTATTCTTAAATTTTTAGCTTTCGAACAAGTATTTAAAAATGCATTAACCACACTGCCAATGGGAGGAGGTAAAGGAGGTTCTGATTTTGATCCTAAAGGAAAATCGGATGATGAGATTATGCGTTTTTGCCATGCTTTTATGGCTGAATTGTCTCGTCATATTGGCCATAACACAGATATACCAGCTGGAGATATAGGAGTGGGAGCAAGAGAAATAGGCTATTTGTTTGGAATGTATAAAAAATTACGCAACGAATTTACAGGAGTATTAACTGGAAAAGGAATGACTTGGGGAGGCTCTTTAATTCGTCCTGAAGCAACTGGCTATGGTACTGTATATTTTGCTCAGAGTATGCTAGAAACCAAAAACGACACTATTAAAGGTAAAATAGTAACAATTTCAGGCTCTGGAAACGTTGCTCAATACGCTTGTGAAAAAGCAATGCATTTAGGAGCTAAAGTCGTTACTTTATCTGACTCATCTGGATATATTTATGATGAAGAAGGCTTCGATACTGATAAATTATCGGTTGTAATGAATCTTAAAAATGTAAAGCGTGGAAGAATTGAGGAATATGTAGAAACATATCCAAATGCTAAATTCTTTTTAGGAGAAAGCCCATGGAAGGTTAAATGTGATGTAGCTTTGCCATGTGCAACTCAAAATGAGTTGAATGGAGAACAGGCAAAAATATTGTTAAGCAATGGATGTAAAGTTATTAGTGAAGGCGCAAATATGCCTTCTACTCCTGAAGCCGTTCATGTTTTTCAAGCAGCTAAAATTTTATTTGCACCAGGTAAAGCGTCAAACGCAGGTGGTGTTGCAACTTCTGGGTTAGAAATGTCTCAAAATTCTTTACGAATTAACTGGACTCGTGAAGAAGTAGATGAAAAACTTAAGAAAATAATGTCTGATATTCATGATTCTTGTATCCAATTTGGTAAACAAGATGATGGATATATTGATTATGTAAAGGGAGCAAATATAGCAGGCTTTGTAAAAGTAGCAGATGCAATGTTGGCTCAAGGCGTAGTTTAATAAAAGTGATTTTAATACAGACCGAAAAGCTTTCAGAATTTATTTTGGAAGCTTTTTCTATTTAATACCAATTTAATTTTGTGATGTCGTTATAATTATATTGAATTATTTTTTGCA
>CAYRVY010000117.1:0-6463 GCA_964427695.1 uncultured Flavobacteriaceae bacterium | reverse complement strand
GTTTGGGGAACTATCGGATTTATAGTAGCAATGTGGGCAGTCGATTTATTAGAATGGACTCAAAGTCCAAATCAATTTTATTTTGCAGCGATTTTCTCTTTATTCTTAGGGTTATATTCTTTTACATTACCCAATGTGCCGATACCAAAATCTGAAAATAAATCATTATCACAACGTTTAGGCTTAGATGCTTTTGTTTTATTTAAAGATTACAAAATGGCTGTTTTCTTTATTTTTTCTATGCTGTTAGGTGTGGTTTTACAAATATCTAATGCTTGGGCTTCAGAATTTTTAAGAAGTTTTGCTGAAATTTTCCCAGATTCTTTTGCTGTAAAACGCTCGAACATATTAATTTCTTTATCACAAATTTCTGAAACTGTGTTTATCTTAACCATACCATTTTTCTTAAAACGTTTTGGTATAAAAACTGTAATGCTATTAAGTATGCTGGCTTGGTTTTTAAGATTTGCTTTGTTTGGAATTGGAAATCCAGAAGGTATTGGTTTGGGTTATTTAATCTTATCAATGGTTATTTACGGAATGGCTTTCGATTTCTTTAACATTTCAGGATCATTATTTGTAGAAATTGAAACTGATAAAAAATTTAGAAGCAGCGCTCAAGGATTATTCATGTTACTCACAAATGGTGTAGGTGCTTTAATAGGTGGATATACAAGTGGACTTATAGTAGATTACTATACAAATGATGGTTTTAGAGATTGGACAACAATTTGGATGATTTTTGCACTTTACGCTTTACTTTTAGCAGTTCTTTTTGCCTTAGTTTTCAAGTATAAACACAATCCAGAAACAATTAAAAAAGTAACGCATTGATTAAAGTCAGTTAATAACTTTTAAAATAATTTAAGGCTTCATTCTTTTATGTTTGAAGCTTTTTTTATTTTTGTTTTTTATCACTTATGCGAAATTGTCTGGTTGAGCGCAGTCGAAACCTAATTTAGCTTTTTAGTCAAATAATACTAATAATAAAAAGATTCCTGCTTTCGCAGGAAGTGAGCATGAAACAATATCACGATTTAGTTAAACACGTTTTAGAAAACGGAAACGAAAAAGGAGACCGAACAGGAACGGGAACCAAAAGCGTATTTGGATACCAAATGCGGTTTGATTTAAGCGATGGGTTTCCCATGGTAACCACGAAAAAACTACATTTAAAATCAATAATTTACGAACTTCTGTGGTTTTTAAAAGGCGATACTAATATTAACTATTTAACCGAAAACGGAGTACGTATCTGGAATAGTTGGGCAGACGAAAACGGAGATTTGGGTCCAGTATATGGTCACCAATGGCGTAATTGGAACAGCGATGATATAGACCAAATAAAAGAGGTCATTCACTCATTAAAAAACAATCCAAACAGTCGGAGAATGATTGTGTCGGCTTGGAACCCTTCAGTATTGCCAGACACCTCTTTATCGTTTAGCGAAAATGTAGCTAAAGGCAAAGCGGCTTTACCGCCTTGTCATGCCTTTTTTCAATTTTATGTGGCCGACGGAAAACTATCTTGTCAACTCTACCAACGTAGTGCAGACATTTTTCTTGGCGTACCTTTTAACATTGCGTCTTATGCCTTATTTACCATGATGATGGCACAAGTTTGTGGTTATCAAGCAGGAGAATTTATTCATACCTTTGGAGATGCTCATATTTATAGCAACCATTTTGAGCAATTGGAATTGCAACTATCTCGTGATGCAAGACCACTTCCTAAAATGATTTTAAATACAGATGTTAAAGATATTTTCGATTTTAAATTTGAAGACTTTACTTTGGTAGATTATAATCCGCATCCACATATTAAAGGTGTTGTGGCTGTTTAATCCAACGTTATTGCCACTTTATGGACAACTCTTTAAATTTTAATTTTTATAATATCCTAATTTTTTCTGGTATAGTATATGGATTAATTTTTAGCTTTTCTATTATTCTTCAAAAAAAACACCAATCAGCAACGATAACTTTTTTAATTCTAACCGTTTTATCTCTAACTTTAAGCAACTTACAATATTGGCTTATCGATATTGGATTAAGGGGAAGATACAGAATACCTGATATTTTATACATCCAATTTGAATTATTAATTATTCCTTTTTTTTATTTGTTTATAAAGAGCTACTTACAAACCAAAACTAGTAAAAAATTATTACTTTTAGTTTTAACTCCTTTTTTTATAGGAAGTATTTATCAAATAGTAGTTAACATAATATTATTTTCTCCAGAAAAATTACGCAGTTCTAATTTTATTGCTGAAGTTCTAACGATTTTGTATAATTTCATCTTAATTTTTCTGATTTTTAAGAACATTTTCTTATACCAGAAAATAAATAAAAAAAAGTTACATAAAAAAGTAGAGATCAATATAAAATGGATTAAACATACTCTTGTTATAGGAATTATTGTTTGTTTACTTTGGATATTTGGCACTCACTTTTTTTACTCTAATAAGATGAATGCTTATGGGGTTTATTATCCATTATGGATTGGAATATCAATACTAATTTATTGGATTGGTTATAAAGGAATTTTTGAATTACATATATTTAAAGAAAGAAAAATAATTCGTAATAGAAAATCAAATCTTGAAACAAATTCCTTAATTGGAGTTGTATCGGTTAATAAAAGTGAGATTTTATTTAAAGACATAGAACAAAGCATTATTACACAAAAACTATACTTAAACTCTAATTTATCATTACAAACAATAGCTGATGAGTTTAACATAAGTAGCGGCTATTTATCTCAATTAATAAATAATTTTGGAAATCAAAACTTTAATGATTTAATAAATAGTTTAAGAATAAAAGAAGCCAAAAAAATGCTTCAAGACAAGAACTTTAATAAATACACCATTAATGCTATAGCTTTAGAGGCAGGATTTAACTCTAAATCAAATTTTTACCTAACCTTTAAAAAATTAACTGGAACTACTCCTTTAGAATATATAAAATACAATAAATCTGTCCAAAATATATAACTATATGCAAATATGGGACATTTGTAAGAAATAACTTATTTAATATTGCAGGAAACAAACAACATAAACATAATGATTATAAATTACAAAAATCGCACTTTTAAACTTTCCATTCTTTTAACTGTTTTTATTTTCATTTACTAATTGTGAAACAGAACAAGTTGAAATTTCTTCCGAAACTATAACAATTGAAAGCCAAAATGTTTCAAGGTTAAGCACCATACCAATTAAACAAACTATCGAATATATTAAGAACATAGAAAACAACAATTCTTACGCTAGAGAATTGGAATTATTTGAATTAGATGTTGATTTAGAATCCATACGTCAGGAAGACATAACCAATACTGATGCTAAAATTAATCTAATTGATGCTACAACTCGATATGAAAATATAGAAAGTACAATTATGCAAATTGAGATTGACGGAACTACTCAAACGATTTTATTTAATGTAATCCCTGAAACAACAAATGTTTCTACCCTTGATTCTGGTCTGTTTACTGGAAATATTGTTATTACCAATCTTTCAGGAATCGTGCTCAACAATTTTCAATATAGTTCTGGGAATTTGTTAGGCGAAATAGACCTTAACTATTATACATCTAATAATACAGATCCTTGCTGGGGAATAACTTGTGGTATAGATTTAGATACAGTTTATTTAAGTAATAACTCAACAATTCCTAATTCGGTCTATACTAATTATGCCAATACTACAAACGTAATGATGTATTACCAATTTGTAAGATCTACTAATAATTATACGACTATGGCGTTAGCTTATGCTAATTATTATGCAAGTATATACGGTCCTTTAGTGCCTGTAGGTGCTGATAATCCAATCATTGATGTACAGGATTTCCTTGATTGTTTTGATACAACCCAAAACGCAACTTTAACTGTTTATGCACTTGAACCTAACCCAGATAGTGGAGATACATCAGTTGTCAGAGCTGTAGGTCATGCATTTATTTCTATAAGTCAAGGAAACAGCACTAGCGTATTTGGGTACTATCCTGTGTCTAATTGGATAAACCCTTGGAACACTTCTGGATCTTCAGAATTAGGAAATGACAGCAACAATCTTTTCTCTGCAAGTATTACTACAACAATTTCTGGTAGTCAACTACAGCAAATAATTAATGCTTCTATTAATTTTAATCCAACTTACAATTTAAACACTTATAATTGTACAGATTTTGTAATTGAAATGGGCAATTTAGGAGGATTAAATCTACCTCCATCTGATGGCACTTGGATTGGTGGTGGTAATGGCTCAAATCCCGGAACTTTAGGCATGGAAATAAGAAATCGTAATCAACAACAAGGGCAGACAATAAATACAAATGGTGGTAACTCTCCAGTAACTAATAAAGGATGTTAAACGAAAAATAATAGCAATGAAAAACACAAAATTAATTTTGATAATAACCTTAATGACTACTTTTAGTTGCTCTTCTCAAAATGATAAAAAAGAAATGATAAACAAATTTATTGAAGAAGTAATATTAAATGAATCTTATGACATCAGTAAAATAAATAAGTTTATTAATATAAATACTGATTCTTTAATAAGCGATAGTAATACTTATAAACATTTAAAAATTAATGTAGACTTAATTAGATACGAAATAATAAAAAATAACAATGAATTTGAAATAGTTACTTATAATGAGTTTAAAGATAAGCAAGAGGGATTTAACATAGTTTACCCTAACACTAATGAAATTTTCTGTATAATCTCTAATGATAATAAATTAATCACTCCTATTATCATTGGTGAAAATGACAAAATTATTTCCTTTTATACTGGATTAATTAAATCTAAAAGTAGAATCAATCCTTTTATCTATGAAAAAAATTAATAAAAGAAAGTTGTTTTATATGCAATGAACTACCTCGACTCAGAGCGTACAAGGTATCAAATATGAATTCTCTTTATTTCGGCGCAGAGTAATCGGGGAATTAAACCAAAAATGATTAAAAGGCATAAAACAATTCTAAATGTATTTACCACTTATCAAAGTACAATAAAATATTAGAATAGGGATTTCCTCCCACAATCCTTGGGAGGAATTCTTAATACCATCTAACCTTGAATAAAATAATCCTTCGCAGTATTATATTTTAAATAATCATGCATATACTGACTTTGGAATAGAAGTTGGAAATCTAGCAGGCATAAACCTACCTGATTCTAATGGTTCTTGGCCAGGTGGTTCAGGATCAAACCCTGGAGCATTAGGACAAAACATTAGAAATAATAGTACTTCTGGTGTAACTATAAATAACTCAGGAGGGAATGCACCTACAAATAATAAAGGGTGTTAGATTTACTTAATAATTAAATAATGAAAAAAAATATTTTATTTATTTTATTTTGTTCTATAGCATGTAATTTTCAGCAAAAAAACGAACATGAATCATCAATTTTAAACCTAATAGATGATTTAAATAAGAGTTATACTACTGAAAATTTGCTCGAACGTAATTTTTCTTTTATTCAGATTAAGAATGATGATGTTAAGAATGTTGTAATTCCTATTTATGATGAAGTAATTAAAATGATAAAAAAAAATATCAACAAAAAAACTATTACCAAAAACATCAAAATTATAAAGTATAAAAAAGATAATCCACAATTTATGAAATTTAAAAATATAGGTGAAAATGAATTCATTTATTATGTTTTAGTTAAGGATAGTTTATTGTTTCCTGTTTTATTTAAAGAGAACAAAATAGTTTCTATTATTACATATAAAAAAAATGAAATGAGTGAGTATAGTTCATTTATTAAATTTTAATTATCTAGTTTTAAATTATCGTCAGAAGTTTATGGGAAAACCAACCAACTTAATTTCATGTATATAGAGGTCTAAGGGGCAGCTTAACAACAAGGGCAGACAACAAACACAAATGGTGGTAATTCTCCTGTAACTAATAAAGGGTGTTAAACAAAAAATAAAGCAATGAAAAGCACAAAATTAATTTTGATAATAACTTTAATGACTACTTTTAGTTGCTCTTCTCAAAATGATAAAAAAGAAGTGATAAACAAATTTATTGAAGAAGTAATATTAAATGAATCTTACGATATAAGTAAGATAAATAAGTTTATTAATATAAATACTGATTCTTTAATAAGCAATAGTAATACTTATAAACAATTAAAATTTTATATTGACTTATTTAGAAATGAAATAAGCGATAATAAATTTAAAATAATAACTTACAAAGAATTTAAAAGTACATTCAAAGAGTATCACAAAGAACATAATATGGTTTACAAGAAAGTTGATGAAGTTTTTTGGTTAGTCTCAAAAGGCAGATTAATCACTTTTGTCATCATTAACGAAAACAACAAAATTATTTCTTTTTATTCTGGATTGATTAAATCCAGTAATAAAATCAATCCTTTTATCTATGAAATGAATTAATAGAGGTGTACTTAAGACTAAAAAT
>CAYRVY010000116.1:0-6489 GCA_964427695.1 uncultured Flavobacteriaceae bacterium | reverse complement strand
AAATTGAGTTTAGATAGTGACGATCCGAATGTTGATGACGATGATACAGAATTTAACGTTGGTGTTATAGGCTTACAAGAAAATGACGGAAATTATGTTATTCCTCCAGGAGTAGAATTAGAACAGTTTAACAATAATAATACTATAGTTAGGCAAAACGAACAATCTTTAGTAGTAAACGCTTGCGAACTAGAGGCAGAAGACTCAAGAGCAGTATTTAAAAATATTAATATTGATATGCGTCAGTTTAAAAAACTGCGAATGTTTATTCATGCCGAAGAAGGAGACAGTCCAGGATTAACTGATGGTGAAGCTATTGGATTTATTAGAATGGGTAACGACTTTACACAAAATTACTATCAAATTGAAGTGCCATTACAAGTGTCAGGAGGCAATTCTCAAGACCCAAGAGAGGTATGGCCTTTAGCAAACGAAATTAATATTCCGATAGAAATTTTAGAAAAAATAAAATCTTTAGGAATCTCAACAGGAACCTTAAGTAATGTAAACCCAATGTTTTACGATGTTATAGACGGAGTGTTGAATGAAATTTCAATTCCCGAATTCTCTCCTTATCAAATGGGTCAACATCGTGTTGCTATTAAAGGAAATCCAAACTTTGGAGATGTAAGGGTTTTGATGGTTGGTGTTAAAAATTCTAGGCAAGACAATATAGATATTTGTGTTGAAGCTTGGTTTAATGAACTGCGACTATCAGATATGGATAACGAAGGAGGTTGGGCAACTGTGTTAAGCATGGATACCAATATTGCAGATTTTATGAATATTAGTGCAACAGGGAGACAGAGTACTGCTGGTTTTGGAACCATAGAACAAGGACCAAATCAAAGAAGTAGAGAAGATGTAAAACAATACGATGTTGTAACAAATATTAATATTGGACAATTGTTACCAAAAAAATGGGGAATTCAAATTCCTTTTAACTATGGGCAAAGCGAAATACTTATTACACCAGAATACGACCAGCAATATAAAGACATAAAATTACAAAATCGTTTAGACGCAGCACAAACAAGTGCAGAAAGAGAAACTATTTTGCAACAATCGGAAGATTATACAAAACGGAAAAGCATTAATTTTATAGGAGTCCGAAAACAAAGAACAGGAGAGACTACACCTAGATTTTACGATGTTGAGAATTTAACATTTAACTATTCTTTTAATCAAACAGAACTTCGAGATTTTGAAATTGAGAATGCTTTAGATCAGAGTGTAAGAGTTGGAGCTAACTATAGTTTTAATTTTAATCCAATAAAAATCGAACCGTTTAAAAAGAACGATTCTTTATTTAAAGGCAAGTATTGGAAAATATTAAAAGACTTTAATTTTAATTTATTACCAACAAGTTTTTCATTTAACACAGATTTTATAAGACAATTTAATAAACAAAAATTTAGAGAAGCAGATTTAGGAGGTGCTAATATTGGCTTAGAAGAATTGTTTAGAAGAAACTACACCTTCGATTTTCAATATACTGTTAATTATGATATAACAGATGGCTTGCGTTTAAATTTTACAGCTGCAAATAATAATATTGTGCGTAATTATTTTATTGATGATAACATAAATGGAGAACAAGACCCAGCATTAGATGTTTGGGATGGCTTTTTTGATGTAGGAGACCCAAATAGGCAATTTCAACAACTAGGAATAAATTATGAGATACCATTGCATAAAATACCTACTTTGAGCTTTTTAAGAGCAACTTATGCTTATACTGGAGATTTTCAATGGAATAAAGGATCAGATTTGTTTGGAGATCTTACTATAGATGGGCAAACATTCGATTTAGGAAATTCAATTTCTAATGCAAATACACATAATCTAAACGCAACGTTAGATATGCGAAAGTTTTATAATTATGTAGGTTTAAAAAAGAAAACTACAAGAAGAAGAGTCTTACCAGGAAGCCCAGGAGCTAATAGAGCTTTGCCAAATCCTAAAGCTTCAAATAATAGTCAAACAACGGAAACTAAAAAGAATGTACTATATAATACAGCAATAGATATATTAACAAGTGTAAAGAGAATTCAGTTTAACTATTCAGAAAATAATGGTACGTATTTACCTGGTTATTTGCAAACACCTGGATTTATAGGTACTCTTAAGCCTACATTTGGCTATACTTTTGGAAGCCAAAGAGACATAAGGCATCTTGCAGCTAGAAATGGATGGTTAACCATTTTTCCAGACTTTAATCAACAATACACCGAAGTTCAAACAAAAAACTTAGACTTTGCAGTAAATATAGAACCAGTAAGAAATTTAAAAATAGATTTAACAGGCGGAAGAACCTATACTGAAAACGTTACAGAAACCTTTAATGCCTTAGATACTAATGGAGATGGTTTTAGTAATGAATTTAATTCATTAATTCAAAACACTTTTGGAAATTTTAATATATCAACAAATTTGATTAGAACAGCATTTAGTAAAAGTGACGAAAACAGCTCGGCGGCTTTTGAAGATTTTAGAGCAAATAGATTAGTAATTGCACGACGATTGGCACAGAATGCTGGAGTAGATTTTTCTAACCCAAATAATTTTGAAAATGGAGATTTAAACAGTTTTCCATTAGGTTACGGGAAAACCAATCAAGCTGTTTTACTACCTGCATTTTTAGCAGCATATTCTGGGCAAGATGCAAGTAAAGTTAAGTTTGGTGCATTTAGAGATGTACCTATACCAAATTGGACATTAAAATACACAGGGTTTATGCAGTTTAAATGGTTTAAAAAACATTTTAAACGTTTTTCTGTAACTCATGGTTATAATTCTACTTATACCATAAATCAGTTTAGAACAAATCTGGATTATAATGCTGCAGATCAAAGTTTAGATTACACTGTTCAAACTGTTCAAAATCCAGATGCTTTTGATCAATCTGGAAACTATAAAAACCAAACGTTGTTTAGTAATATTAATTTAATTGAGCAATTTAGCCCACTTATTAAGTTAGATTTCGAAATGAAGAACTCTCTTAAAATACTGGCCGAAATAAAAAAAGACCGTCTTTTGTCCTTGAGTTTTGACAATAATTTATTAACCGAAATTCAAGGTAACGAATATATTATTGGTATAGGTTACAGAATAAAAGATGTTAGAATAAGATCACAAATCGCTGGACCAAGACAAATAGTTAAAAGCGATTTGAATATGAAAGCAGACGTTTCTGTACGAAATAATAAGACCATAATAAGATATTTAGATTTAGATAATAACCAAATAACAGCAGGGCAAACCATTTGGAGTTTAAAATATTCTGCAGACTATGCATTTAGTAAAGCTTTAATAGCTATTTTTAGATTTGATTATTCATTTTCAGAATATGCAATATCAACAGCATTCCCACAAACAACAATTCGTTCAGGAATTACATTACAATATAACTTTGGCAATTAACAACTAACTATATTTTACAGTAAAAAAATAAATTATGAATATTCCGTCAGAATTAAAATACACAAAAGATCATGAATGGATTAGAGTAGAAGGAGATACGATAACAATAGGCATTACAGATTTTGCCCAAAGCGAATTAGGAGATATTGTTTATGTAGAAGTTGAAACTTTAGATGAAACATTAGATATCGAAGAAATTTTTGGAACTGTAGAAGCTGTAAAAACAGTTTCAGATTTATTTTTACCTGTCTCTGGAGAGATTATAGCATTTAATGAGTCTCTTGAAGACGAGCCGGAAAAAGTAAATAATGATCCTTATGGAGAAGGCTGGATGATTAAAGTAAAATGTTCCAACCTGTCTCAATTAGACGATTTACTTTCAGCCAAAGATTATAAAGCAATTATAGGTGTATAAAAGAGTATTGTTAATATTAGCGATTTGTTATACTATAGTTATAGCAGTTTTAAGTTTAGCAAACATTAAGTCTTTACCAAAATTAGGCTCTAGCTTCGATGATAAGATTTTTCATGCTTTAGCTTATGGAGTGCTGGCTTTATTATGGTACTTCACACTAAACCGTTTAAAAATAGCAAAGCCAATATTTATAACAGCTTTGGGTTCTATTATTTATGGTATAATTCTTGAGGTATTACAAGGACAGTTAACAATAGTGAGAAGTTTGGATATATTAGACGTTCTTGCAAATAGTATAGGAGTAACAACAGCATTGCTTTTTATAACTATAAGAAACAGAAGAATCGTTAAAAATTTATAAACCCTTGTTTTTTTATTAAATAATTGGTTATTTTACCAATCTCGAAAATACAAAACGAATTATGGAACTTAAAAAAAATCCTAAAGCAGATGTAAGACGAAATGGCTCAATTTATTTTGCCGTAGGTTTAGTACTAGTGTTATTAATAACAAACTTTACTATTAATCATAAAACTTACGATAAAGATGCTATTGATATAGGTCTATTAAATATGGACGAATTAGATGATGAAGAAATACCTATTACTGAACAAATAAAACCTCCTCCTCCTCCTCCTCCTCCTCCAGCAGCTCCAGAAGTGATTGAAATTGTAGATGATGAAGAAGAGATAGAAGAAACAATAATAGAATCTACAGAAACCGATGAGGAAGATATTATTGAAATAGATGAGGTAGAAGTAGAAGAAGTAGATGAAGATATTGAAGTTCCTTTTGCAGTTATCGAGAACGTTCCGGTTTTTCCTGGTTGCGAAAAAGGGAACAATGCAAAGAAAAGAAAATGTATGTCTGATAAGATTCAAAAATTTGTAATAAGGAAATTTAATACAGATCTCGCAGGAGATTTAGGGCTTACAGGAAGGCAACGTATAAACGTTATTTTTAAAATAGATAGAAGTGGAAATGTCATAGGCGTTCGTGCAAGAGCACCACATCCTAGGCTTGAAAAAGAAGCAGCACGCGTCATTAATTTATTGCCTAAAATGAAGCCTGGAAGACAAAGAGGAAAAGCAGTAACAGTACCTTATTCTTTGCCAATTATTTTTCAAGTACAAGATTAATAACATACTTTAATATTTTCAAGACCGTTATCAGTTATTGGTAACGGTTTTTTAGTTAGCTATTTTAAAAAATAGTATCTTTCAGCAAATAAAATTTTTTCAATAAAAGATGAAGAAATTATTCCTACTTATTCTTTGTGCAATTCAAATTAATGTACTAGCACAAGATATTTCAGAATACGAAAAACCACCAGTTTTTATTGAATGCGAAACCCAATCCATCGAGAATCTTAAATC
Organism: uncultured Flavobacteriaceae bacterium; assembly: GCA_964427695.1. GTDB lineage: Bacteria > Bacteroidota > Bacteroidia > Flavobacteriales > Flavobacteriaceae > PRS1. Next base: position 1,275 of record CAYRVY010000116.1, on the reverse strand, counting down.
TTGTTTTAACCAAAAGGTTTTACAATTTGTATTTAGAAACTTTAAAATTCCACAAATTGTAACTGACGAAAACTACAAAGGCAATATTGTTGTTTTGTTCGAGGTCGATATAAAAGGAAACTTTATCGTTTTCTATATTGATGCTATTTATGACGAACTTAAAACGGAAGCCAAAAGAGTTTTTGGAGAATTGCCAAAAATAAAACCAGCAACTTATAATGGGAGAGCAATTTATAAGCAATATTCTTTTCAAATTAATATTCCATTGGTAAATCCAGCTTCGATACTATTAAATAATAACTTGAATGAAACGACTAATGTAATTTCAGAAATTGAAAGGCAATCAAAAAAAGAGTACGATAGTATTAATAAGTCTCTTGTTCCATATACTAAATTAGAATATAAAAGTCAATTAAATATTCCATTTACCCATCAATATTATTCAAAGTTTGATAGAAACTTAAATTTGGTTGGCACTAATAGTCATACAGCTTCAAAACCATATGTTTATCAAGAAGTTTCACGTTATTATGATTTTGAAGCCGAAAAGAAAGCATTAAATAAAAACACGTCAACTTGGGTTGGACGAAAACTCTTTAACGAACACTTTGTGCAGGTGCAAAGTAAAGACTATTGGTTTACTATAGATCCGATTTTCGATCTTCAAGTTGGCAAAGATACTGATGCCAATTTTAATACTACATTTAATAACACACGAGGTATTTATGTACAAGGAGGAATAGGAAAGAAGTTTAGTTTTTCAACTTCGGTTTATGAAAGCCAAGGACGTTTTGCACAATACTATAATCAATTTGCAGAGTCTTTAAGTACCTCTGGACTTATAATTATTCCAGGGCGTGGTATTGCAAAAACATTTAAAGATGACGCTTACGATTATCCTGTGGCAGAAGGGTATTTATCTTATGCACCAACATCGTATTTAAATGTTCAATTTGGTTATGGAAAGAATTTTATTGGAGATGGTTATCGCTCATTATTTTTAAGTGATGTTGCTAGTCCTTCACCTTTTTTGAAATTAAATACTACTTTTTGGAAGATGAAGTACACTAATACCTGGATGGTGTTAAAAGATGTAAGACCAGAAGTTACAGAAGATGGTGCTTTTTTAACCAAATATATAGCAAATCATTATTTAAGTTGGAATGTTTCAAAACGGCTTAACTTAGGATTATTCGAATCGGTTATTTGGACAAACTCAAACGACAGAGGTATCGATATTAATTATTTAAATCCAATTATTTTTTATCGTGCTAT
>CAYRVY010000115.1:0-6550 GCA_964427695.1 uncultured Flavobacteriaceae bacterium | reverse complement strand
GATTAAAACTAAAAAATGGATTTACAAGCTAGAAAAATTTCGTTCGTACAAGAATTTCTTAGGTTAAAAAACGAGGATATTATTAGTAGTTTAGAGAGCATGTTGAAAAAACGAAAATTTGAAATTTATGAAAAAGAATTAAAACCAATGAGTCTTGACAAATTGAATAAAGAAATTGATCAAGCTATAGAAGACTCTGATAGCGATAGAGTAATAAAAGCGACAGATTTAAAATCTAAATTCAAAAAATGAACTTAACTGTTTATTGGACAAGATTCGCTGAAAACAAAATTGATGACATTTACGAATATTACGAAATAAAAGCTGGGGTTTCTGTGGCTTATAAATTGGTAAATGGAATCATTGATAGAACAATTGGATTAAAAAAAAATCCTTATATAGGTTCAAAAGAAAAACTTCTAGAAAAACGAGATCAAGAATTTAGATATTTAGTTTTTAAAAATTATAAAATAATTTATTGGGTCAATTTGAATAAAAATAGAATTGATGTTGCCAATGTTTTTGACACAAGGAGAAATCCAGGAAAAATGGATGAAATTAAATAGTACTGAAAATTATAACGAAGTCTTCAGTATTCAGTTTTTGGAACTTTAAACTTAGAAGCTTATAGATTGTTAGAAAAAGCCTGAATGGGCAAGCAAAAAACATACCTACTATATAGCTGTATTTGTTCTTTGTTCTTTTATCTTTTTTTTAACTCAACTTGTTTAAATACCTCATTTTCGAAATAATAGAAGCCATACCTACAAGGAATTCCTGCAAGGTTTTAACTTGTCCGCCGAAGATTCATCGAAGGAGGAAAACCTGGTAGGTATAAACCTTGCAGGATTAGTTAAATTTTTTTGTCATCAATAACAATGAATAGTTCTTTTATTTTTGCAAAAAGCGATTTGTTTTTCGCATACCCAAATAATTATAATTATTATATAAGTTATTATCGTAATACCTACCAACATGGTGGAGTCTCTTTAGAAGAAGTTATTTTTCCGTTTGTGGTCTTAAATCCAAGATAGAAGCTAGATGTTAGATGCTGGATGCTGGAAGTTAGATGTTAAACGTTAGATGCTGGATGCTGGATGTTGGATGTTGGATGTTGGAAGTTAGATGTTAAACGTTAGATGCTGGATGTTAGATGTTAAATGTTAAATGTTAAAAAATTAGATAAAATCTAAAACTTAACACTATAATAGTATGTGTGTTTTGTCTTGTTTCTAATATTAGGATTATTTAGGGCTAAATTTAAGATAGATTTCATGCTGAAAACAGAAGATAAAAAAGAAGTTACAATGTCATGCTGTTCCGATAGCTATCGGAACTGTCGAAGCATAACACTAATAAAAGCACAAACATATCCACAAATTGCAAAAAACATCGATGAAATACACTTTTTTTTGTTTATTTGCAATAAAATTAGTAACATTGCATTATAATAAATGAATATAACAGAACATTTTGATTTAGAAGCAATTGATGATGTAGCAAGTAAGTTGCTAAAAAGCTTTAAAACGAAAACAGTTTTGTTTTATGGCGAAATGGGAGTTGGCAAAACAACGCTTATCAGTGCTTTATTAAAAGCATTAGGAGCTAAAGTAAAGGCAACAAGCCCAACCTTTTCGATTGTGAATGAATATGAAGTAAAAGATGATATTGTTTATCATTTTGATTTTTATAGATTGAAGCATGCAAATGAAGCTTTAGATATAGGACTCGAAGATTATTTGTATTCTGGGCATTGGATTTTTATGGAGTGGCCAGATAAAATTAAAGATTTTATGCCGAATGAAACCGATATTTTGCATTTAAAGCTCAATAAAAACGGTTCCAGAACACTTAAATTGAGTGTTTATAACGAAATAAGTAAAATAAATTAAAAATTAATTATTAAAAAATAAGTAAACATAACCCAAATCAAAATCATAAGACTACGGTAAAACCGTAGTGTTTAAGAGATTTTAGAAGTTGATTTTAACATTTTATTAACAGTTTTAGGAAAGCCCAAAACTTACATTTGTTATTATTAATTAATTAAATCCCTTGAATTATGAAAACTAAAAAAGTTTTACTCGCAATTGCGATTTTTGGTGGAGTTTTGTTTACAGCGCAAGCTACTAATCTAATAAATTTAGATGGACAAACAAAAACACAAGTCGAAAAAGCAAAAGTTAAAATACCTGGACAAGGTAAGTAAAAAGGAACTAATTGTAGGGAGTATTATAGCAACTTATATTGCCATTACTCCTTATTTATTTACATTATGGGAAGGTGTTCCAAATCAAGCGATTTGGGACACCTTTTTGGGTTCTTATACAAGTAATTACTATTTGAGCGTTCAAATTCTGGTTTGGACCTTATTGGGTAAAATCATTCCTCTTTTTTTATTAATAATCTGGATGTTTACAAATCGCCATTGGTGGTACCATGTGTTAATAGTACCAATAGCGATGTATGTTTATCAAATTATTACCATTTTAAATGATGATTTGGAGTTTGCAGAAGAAAATCAAATTTTATATTTGTTACCAGTTATGGCAGTTATTATTCCATCTATCTATTTAATTAGAGCTAAAATGTTTAATAAATTGGATGATGCCGGAAAGACTATGGATGAGCTCGAAGACGAATTAAAAACAAAACCAAGTTCCTTTAGAGATTATTTTTAGTTTAAATCTTTCCAATAGTCACTATAAAAATTAGATGATTGCATTAAATGTTTGTGTGTCCCAAAAATATTTGTTTCACCACGTTCTATAATATATATTCTATCCGCAATATGCTTTAAAGAATACAATCTGTGAGAAATAAAAATAATACTCATTTCGTATTTAAGTTTATGGAGTAATTTAATTACAAATTGTTCTGTTTTCCTATCCATTGCAGAAGTAAACTCGTCTAATAATAGTAATTGCGGTTTTTTGTAAAGTACACGCATTAGTGCCAATAATTGTTTTTGTCCACCAGAAAGATTTATACCTTCTTCTCCTAAAATGGTAGCATATCCTTGTGGTAATTCTGTAAGCTTACAGGACAATAAAGTACTATTGGCAACAACGGCTATGCTTAGTTGCGACAATTAAGCACTTAACTTTATAAGTACAAAACCAACTTGGAAAAATCGGAGATTTTTCCAAAGTAGCACAGAACTAAGCAATTAAGTATACCTTGTTGGTAGCCGTTTAAATCCAAATTAAAGATTATTAGAACAATTTTAATCATAAAATGAGTATCTGTAAATCATTCTTGTCTCTAAATCAGAGAAAAAAAAGTCAATAGGTAAATATGTTATCGAGTCTTTTTTATTAATCATTCTTAAAAAAAAATTGGTTTTTCTTGTCAAAAAATTAAAATTAATTGAATCTTTAACACATTGACTTATTACTTTAGCTACAAATTCAGAACAATATAATTTTGAAGAATCTTGATAATCAAAATCATAATCAAAACCAATTCCTTTTTTAACTTCTTTATCTAAAATATTTTCAACTTCTTCTTTGATAAGACCATCTACCAAGGATATTGAATAATATTCTATTCTATGTTTTTTTAATGTTAAAAATTCGGTTAAGCTCTCTTTCAAAATCATATTGTCTTTATTTGAATTTGGGTGAACGTGATATACATTCTTTTTGTTTTTTTGTAGTAAAAGAATACCGATATGACTATACAACGAATCTTTAAAGAAGTTATAATTTCTGATTTCAGAAGAAATTTTTGAATCATCACTTCGTAATATTAAATAAACATTCTTACTACTCAATTCTAAATGGGGTAAATTATCTTTTGAGCAATAATTTAAAATAAAAAAACTAAAGATTAATACCAACCGCAAACCCAAAAAATCTTTCATTTAAAATCCTGTATTTATTTGCGTTACTTAAATTCAATTCTGAAAAATCTGATGCTCCATTGATAGATATTAAAGTATATAGTTTATTAGATACATGAATTTTTACTCCAAATTTACCTAATAATCCAAAAGTATTTGCTTTATTACCCTCGAGTAGCATTTCGCCATTAAAAAATTCAGAGTTGTATATTGCTTTATAGTAAACACCTATAGTCATTAATAAAGAAAAAAGTGAATTATCCGATTTATTTTTATTGGAACCATTTAGCTGTAAATTTAAAAAAAGAGGTATTCTTAAATAATCAACTGTGAATCTTTGAAAGTTTGTGCTTTGTATGTCATCAAAATTTAACTGACCAATCTTTAGTGAAGTACCCAAATTCCATGTATGAGTTTCTTTTGTATTTGAATAAAAGTTTAAATTTAACCCTGTTTCAAATAAAGTTCCAGAAAATTTATAACCATCTTTTTCAATTAATGCTTGTCCTATAAGAAATTCGGGTTCAACATTAATGTTTTGACTAAATAATTTTTCGTTACTAAAAAAATAAAAAATTATAATAGTTATGGTAAAATAGAGAGAAACTTTTTGTTTCTCTCTATTCAAATAATTAAGTATAATAACCATCATTTTATTGATCAAATATTGAACCTATTAAACCACCTACTAAACCACCAATAAAAGCTCCTGGTCCGCCGCCTAATAAACCACCAATGACTGCACCAATACCAACTCCTACAGCCGAACAGTTTGGATCGCAACTAACACCACCTCCGAAAAGTATGGCAAGAGACGGGAAAAAAGAAGCTTCACTCACATTATTATAGTTGGTTACTCCCCAAGCCATATTTATACCTTCTTTTTCGTTGTCAGTCAATAAATTGTAACCTTCGTAATTTTGAAAATTTTGAATATTTGGATTTTCTAAAAAAGATTTGAGGGTGTTTTTCACGTTTAAAGATAAGCTCTCTATAGCAACGGCATAATCAATGTTTGATTGATTTGTGCTATATAAAACTTTTTCTGCTATTTCATTAATTTGTTCTATGGTAAATAGATTCCTGTATTCATCTGGTAGTTCTACAATTTCCATAACATTATTCCAAAGCTCTTCACTAATTATATTTGAACCATTAGTTGAATCATTAGTTGTCCTAGAAGCTATATTATCCATATTTTGAAAAGTATTCTCAATGTAATTTGAATTTAATACTTTATTTGTAGCGTCATTTAAGGCTTCACCCTGTTTCAGAATATTTGCCAATTCAATCGAATCTTTAGTAGAATCATTAGTTGAGTCATTTACACACGAAATGGTAAATATAATTAAAACAATTAAAAAAAGTCGAAAAATAGTTTTCATGGTATTAAAATTTAGTTTGTTATTATTAAGACCAAAAAATTGTTTCATCATTTTTTAAAAACAACTCTTTTGTGTCTTCATTTTTATTTGCCATGTCTTCGGATACATCTTAATCATCACAATTACAAACTAAACTTGTGTAAAATACTTAAATTTTGTATCTTTGCGATAGTTTAACTGTAAAAAGTTTGACTAATTTACACACTACGAGAAACTTCAACTTGGTTGGAGTTTTCTCTTTTTATACTACATATTTTCTTGTAGATTTATTAATTTTAACTACTTTTACGTAAAATATACTACAATTATATAGAATATTTTCTATACACACAAATTATATTACAAATATTTATGAACAAAGCCATACATAGAATTTTATCTTTTATAACGCATTTAGGTATTAGTGCCAGACAGTTTGACCTGTCTATAGGCACAGCAAATGGTTATACATTGCGCATGTATAAAAACAATGCATCCATAGGCAGTGATGTTATTGAGCGTATTGTAAAAACGTATCCGCAAATAAATTTAGTTTGGCTTATTACTGGCAAAGGCAGTATGTTTATAGAAGCGATAGAACCCAAAACTATAGATAATGATAAGATTGAAGCTTTTATACAGGAGCAACTCAACAAAAGATGGAGCGAAGAAAAAAAGGAGTTGCTGGATGAAATTATGAAAGAGATTAATGAGCAGTTAAAAAAATAGATGGTTCTCGATACATTTCGCTTTGCGAAATGCTCGAACTGAAAGTAGAGAGCAAATAAAAAGTAGATGTAACTTCGAGTGATTCCGATTCCTTTTGGGCTTACTTCGACTACGCTCAATAACCATGCTTTAGTGTACATTGAAATTAATACTTCGCCTTTTCTTAATAGAGCTATCGAGAAGTAAATAGTGTCAGCGAATACATAAGTTTTCAATAGTTCTACGGAGAACAGTTAAACCGACATTTTAGAGTTCTACCAACTTATCTCTCAATACAATAAGTTTTTTTAAATAATCTTCTTTATCCAAGTTCTTTTTACTATGTCTCAATGCTTTTAATTCTTTTTTTACGACCTTAAAGTCTTCTGATTTGAAATTAGATAACTCATTAAAAAGCTGATCTATTTCATCATTTAATTCATTATTCAAACTTTTAGATAAGCTATAATAATTTAATTTTTTAGAAAGGAATAGTAAAAGCAGAAGTATTGGAATTGTTAAAGGCAAGCTATAAATGTATTCATATTCATCAATATAATGTAGCTCATCATTTAATACTACCTTAAATCCGCAAGTAAATTCAAAATCCATAAACAGGTCATTTAAAAATTAA
>CAYRVY010000114.1:0-6565 GCA_964427695.1 uncultured Flavobacteriaceae bacterium | reverse complement strand
GCACAACTTGTCCAGTAGTTACAAGTGTTTCACAAGCAACTTTAGAGTTGCTATCAAAGGCTAAAAAATGATCTATTAAAGCATCGCTAATTTGGTCGGCTACTTTATCTGGATGTCCTTCAGAAACGCTTTCCGAAGTAAATAAATATGACATAAATTTTAATATATATTGAAAATTAGACGAGCCAACTAAAGGAGGTGTTACTGCCTTTAGCATTTTTATTTACACTAAAATTTATTTAGTATAAGAGGTTGCAATCAGTCAAATTTTCCTCGTTTCAGATTTCAAAAGTACATATAATATTGTAATCATAAAATAAATTTATGCTTTGATTTTAAGGAGCAGGATTAGGTATTGCAGAATGTACTGCATTAATCTGTTCTAAAATTTCTTTATTAAGTACAACATCAATGCTGGCAATGTTTTCTTTAAGTTGCTCCATAGTTGTAGCTCCAATAATACTACTGGTTACAAAGGGTTGTTGGTTTACAAAAGCCAATGCCATTTGTGTTAAACTCAAATTGCTCTCTTCTGCTATTTGTAAATATCTCTTGGTTGCCTCTGTAGATTGCTCACTACTATATCTGACAAAAGTTGGAAATAATTTTAATCGAGCGTTTTCTCCAGCAATTCCTTTTATATATTTTCCAGAAAGCACTCCAAATCCTAATGGTGAATAGGCTAATAAGCCAATATTTTCGCGTATTGCAATCTCAGCCATATCACCTTCAAAAGGTCTGTTTAATAACGAATATGCATTTTGAATGGTAATCATTCGTGGGAGATCATGCGTTTTAAATTCTTCTAAATAACGCATTGTTCCCCATGCTTTTTCGTTTGATAAACCAACATGACGTATTTTTCCTTCTTTAATAATTTCATCTAATGTATGTAGTACTTCGTTAAAATTGTCTTGCCAAGATTCGTTTGGATTATGACTGTAATCTCTAACGCCAAAGGTGTTGGTTTGCCGTTCTGGCCAATGCAGTTGAAACAAATCTATATAATCGGTTTGAAGCCTTTTTAATTCCTTGTTAACAGCATCATTGATGGCTTCTTTACTAAATCCAGTTGTTCGAATATGTGTTGTGTATTCTCCTGATCCAGCAATTTTTGATGCCAAAACAACTTTGCTTCTATTGCCTGTTTTTTGTAACCAAGTTCCAATAATCTCACTGGTTCTACCACTTGTTTTTGCTTCGGCTGGAACAGGATATAATTCTGCTGTATCAATAAAGTTGATGCCTTTCTCAAAAGCATAATCTAATTGAGCATGCCCTTCGGCTTCTGTGTTTTGGTTTCCCCAAGTCATAGAACCCAAGCATATTTTACTAACTTTTATATTGGTGTTTGGTAGTGTTGTGTATTTCATATTCATTCCTGCGAAAGCAGGAATCTCATCCTGCGTTACTTAAATTAGTATTCGTTATAATCTTTTTTTTATAGAGTCTACAAAATACAATCAATAATTATTACCTTATGTTTATAAGATTCTTCACTTCATTTCATTCGTTTAGAATGACATTATTAAAAATAGGGTTCGACTGTACTTCGACTGCGCTCAGTATGACACGCTCAACCTGACACATGAATTAATTTTCATTCAAAAGTTTAGAAATCTCATCTAATTTTGGTGTTAAAACAACTTCAATACGTCTGTTTTTTGCTTTACCTGCAGCAGTATCATTAGTGGTAATTGGCGCGAATTCTCCACGTCCTGCTGCAGTTAAATTTTCAGGGTTAATAGCTGTATTTTCTATAAGAATATTAACTATTGCTGTGGCTCGTTTTGTTGACAAGTCCCAGTTCCCTTTTACTTGTCCGCTTCCTGTAAATGGCACGTTATCGGTATGTCCTTCAATTAAAACTGCTATATCTGGATTATCGCCTAACACATTCCCTAATTGCTGTACTGCTCTGCGTCCTTCGGTTCCAACAGCCCAACTTCCAGAACCAAATAAAAGTTTGTTTTCCATCGACACATAAACTTTTCCATCTCTTTTTTCAATAGTTAATCCTTTCCCTTCAAAATCGGTTAAAGCTCTTGAAATTGCGTTTTTTAAATCAGTCATAGCTGCGTCTTTTGCAGCGATTAGACTCTCTAATTCTTCAATACGTTTGGATCTGTTTTCCAATTCTTTTTTTAAGATTTCTAAACGAGCATTTTCAGAAGCAAGAGCTTGTTCTTTACCTTCTAATTGTGCTAATAATTCGCGATTCTTTTTTAAATTTTCAGAAATTGCAGCAGAACTATTTTCCTCTAACGCATTATAAGACCCTTTTAAATTCTCGTAATTTGACTTTAAAGCATTATAATCGCTTTGCAATTTGTCTCTTTGCGTTACAACTTCATCATACTCTTTTTGAAGTTGTTTTAAACTATTTTTAGCTTTATTTTTGGCATTTAAAAGCGTTTCATTTTCATCGGAAAGCGTTCTGTTTTCTTTTTTTAAATTATTATACTTTCCTTCTAAATCCTTATACACTTTTGGAGAAACGCAAGACGTAAATAAGAATGTTGAGAATACTAAAAGTAAAATGTTGTTTTTCATAATTGAGTTTATTTAGCCCTCTCTGTCGCTAAGCGACATCTATCTCAATGTTTATTAATTTAACATTGGTTTCGATGAATCTTCGATTTCTCCCAAAGAGAGAGAATTTAAAAGGTATTAATTATACTTATACTTTGCTAATCACTGTTACTGAATACTGTTTACTGATTTCCTATTTCTACTAAAATCGGACAATGGTCACTATGCACTGCATCAGAGAGTATAACGGCTCTTTTTATGTTTTCTTGTAAAGGCTGTGCTACCATTGCATAATCTAATCGCCAGCCTTTATTATTGGCTCTCGCATTAGCACGATAACTCCACCAACTGTACTGATGTGGCTCTGCATTTAAGTGTCTAAACGAGTCTATAAATCCACTGTTTATAAAACTTCCAATCCACTCACGTTCTACTGGTAAAAACCCTGAAGTATTCTTTAATCCTTTTGGATTATGGATATCAATTTCTTCATGACAAATATTATAATCACCACAAATAACAAGATTTGGATAATCTTTTTTTAGCTTATTTATATACTCCTGAAACATCGCCATATACTCTAACTTGTGCTCTAAACGCGCTATATTTGTTCCAGATGGTAAATACAAACTCATTATAGAAACATCATCCCTGCCTACGGATTGGGCAGGAAAATCTACACGAAGATTTCTGCCTTCAAAATCCATCGATGCTATTCCAGTTCCGTATTCTATATGGTTTGGTTTAGTTTTGCATAAAATAGCAACACCACTATATCCTTTTTTTTGTGCGCTAAACCAATAGTTGTATTGGTAACCAGCTTCGGTAAAAACATCTAAATCCAACTGTTCTTTTAAAGCCTTGATTTCTTGTAAGCAAATCACATCTGGATTAGCACTTTTTAACCAGCCAATAAAGTCTTTTTTTAAAGCAGCACGAATACCATTTACGTTATAAGAGATTATTTTCATTGTTTATATGTTTTATTTTTTATTAATCATCTCGATAGCTATCGGGATCGGGACTTTTCGCTATTAATCATTTTCCTTTGGTAAGAAAGGTTTTAAAATGCTCGTTTCATTTGTCTATATAAGATATTTCAGCTAAAATAAATAATGCTTTACTTTTACGCTATAACTTTAAAGCAGTTTTAACGAAAACTATTAACAAAATATTTTAGGTTATAAACAGTTTAAGTATCAGATGAAATTTACGCTTACTATTTTAATTCTTTTATCCAGTTTTTGTACGTTTGCTCAAGAACAAACGTCCACATACAGAACTAAAAAAGTTGCTGTAAAAGATTCAATTGCTATAGATAGTGTAAGTATAAATTCTAGTTTCTTTTTACTTAAACGGAAAGACTTAACATCAATAGACACTTCTTATTATTCTGTAAATTTCTCAAAAGCATTATTGACCTTTAAAAAGCTGATTGAAACCGACTCGATTATAATAGAATATTTGCGTTTTCCGGAATTTTTAACAAAAACGTATAAGCAATTAGACGATAAGATTATTGTTGAAAACACACGTAATTTAGACAAGCTCTATAAATTATCGCAACCGAGTGACTTTAGAACATTTACACCTTTTGATGGCTTAACAACTTCGGGAAGCATTTCTCGTGGTGTTACAATTGGCAATAATCAAAATTCGGTTTTAAACAGTGAGTTAGACTTGCAAATTAGCGGAAAATTAAATGATAAAGTGTCTTTAAGAGCATCCATTCAAGACGCTAATATTCCGCTTCAAGAAAGTGGTTATTCGCAAAGATTAGATGAGTTTGACCAAGTGTTTATTGAGTTATTTAGCGATAGCTGGAATATTAGAGCAGGAGACATAGACCTTATAAATACAGACTCCTATTTTGCAAAGTTTTCCAAACGTGTGCAAGGTTTATCTGTTAATGTAAATTTAGAGCATCCAGAATCTAAAACTAATCTTTTTGCGGCAGGAGCAATTGTTAGAGGGCAGTTTGAAACCAGTCAGTTTACAGCTCAAGAAGGTAATCAAGGCCCTTATAAATTACAAGGAAATAACGGCGAATTGTTTGTGCTTATAGTTTCTGGAAGTGAAACCGTTTATGTAAATGGTTTAGTTGTAGAACGTGGTGAAAACAAAGATTATATTATTGACTACAATGCTGGAGAAATTATTTTTAATTCAACTTTCCCAATTACTTCCGAAATGCGAATTACTGTAGATTATCAGTTTAGTGATCGCAATTATTCGCGTCTTATAGCTTTTGGAGGAGGACAATACCAAAGTGAAAAGTTAAATATTGCTGTTTCAGTATATTCTGAAAACGATGCTAAAAATCAACCTTTACAACAAAATTTATCACCAGATCAAGTTCAAATTTTGTCTGATGCTGGAGATGACAGCTCACTAATGGTTGCACCTTCAGGAATTCCTGAAATTTTTAATGAAAACAGGATTTTATATAAAAAAGAACTCATAAATGCTGTTGAAGCCTTTGTGTTTTCAATCAATCCTGACGATGAATTATTTAGCGTTAAATTTTCTTTGGTTGGCGAAAATCAAGGCAATTATATCTTAAGTAGTATAAATGCTATCAGTAATATATATGAATATATAGGACCGATTGCTGGAGTCTTACAAGGAAATTTTGCTCCAATTGTACAGCTTATTGCGCCAACAAAACTTCAAATTGTAGCCGTTAACGGAAGCTATAAACCAACCGAAAAAACGATTATTAATTTTGAGTTTGCAGGAAGCAAAAACGATTTAAACCTATTTTCGTCTTTAGATGATGCCAATAATGATGGCTTTGCTGGACATTTAAAAATAGAACAGAACATTTTTAAAGCCGATAGTCTTTGGAATTTAAACGTCATTATAGATGGCAATTTTATTCAAAACGATTTTAGAACCATCGAGCGTTTATATCGTCCAGAATTTAATCGCGATTGGAATCTAGAAAATCCGCTTGGCGATCAGCAATTATTAATTTCCGAATTGCAATTATTTCATCCTAAAAAAGGAATAGTTAGTTATCAATTTGAACATTTAAATTATTCTGAAAGTTTTGGTAATCGACATATAGCAACTGTAAATATACATTTAGATCGTTTTAACATTCTGTCGCAATCCAGTATTTTAAATGCTAAATCCAATATAAATACCTCAAGTTTTTTAAGGTCTTTTAACAGAATAACCTATAATTATAATAAAGGTTGGATAGGCACAAAACTTGCTATTGAAGACAACGAACAAAAGGATAAAGCGACTAATGAATTGACTTTTTTAAGTCAAAAATATTCATCTTACGAATTCTTTGTAGGTGTTGGAGACAGCACCAAAGTATTTGCAGAAATTGGTTATAAAAACAGAACAAATGATAGTATAAGAAATAACCGATTAGAAAAAGTTAATACATCTAATACTTATTATATAGATTCAAAAATCATTCAAAATAAAAACACAAACCTATCCTTATATGTTAATTATAGAATATTAAAAAGTGAAGACCAAACTGTTGAGGATGAACAATCATTAAACTCTAGATTACAATACAGCCAACGGTTTTTTAAACAACTTATACAATGGAATACTGTTTTCGAAACCAATTCTGGCACTTTGCCTCAACAAGATTTTACTTATGTAGAAGTTGAAGCTGGTCAAGGTGCTTACACTTGGATTGATTATAACGAAAACGGTATTCAGGAATTAGAAGAATTTGAAATAGCACAGTTTCAAGATCAAGGCAGTTATATTAGAGTATTGTTACCAAATCGTGTGTTTATAAAAACACATCAAAATAGGTTGAGCCAAACGCTTACTATTAATCCACAACAGTTTTTTGGAGAAGAAGGCATTAAAAAGTTCTGGTCTCATTTTTACAATCAGACGTCGTATTTGGTTGACAGAAAAATAAAACGCGATGGTAATAATTTTAACATCAATCCTTTTGAAAGTGATGCCGAAAACCAATTAGGATTACAATTAAATTTAAGAAATGTGTTGTTCTTTAATAGAGGGAAACAAAACTATACAACATCTTACACTT
>CAYRVY010000113.1:0-6636 GCA_964427695.1 uncultured Flavobacteriaceae bacterium | reverse complement strand
GAATGTGGAGCCAAAATAGTTGGTAGAATCGATAAGAAATTTTGCAGCGATGCTTGTAGAAATTCATATAACAATAAATTTAATAAAGACAGTAAAAACCTAATAAGGAATACTAATAACAGGCTGCGTAAAAATTATAGAATTCTTGAAGAATTAAATCCAGATAAGAAAACGAAAATGTCGAGAGCGAAACTTATAGAAAAAGGTTTCGATTTTAATTATTTTACTAGTATTTACACCACAAAAATAGGAACAATTTATTATTTTGTTTACGACCAAGGATATTTGCCACTAGATGGCGATTATTATGCTTTAGTGAAAAGAGAGTCATAAATATATTTTAATTTCTTCTTTATGATAATTGTCATTTTTAATAACGTGTTATAGCTTTAATTTTGCATTTTTATAAATTTTTCAAAAATTAAGAGTGAACTTAAAAGAACAAATAATACGACTTAAAAAGGAGAAAAATGCAGTTATACTGGCGCATTATTATCAGGTTCCGGAAATTCAAGATATTGCCGATTACGTTGGTGATAGTTTAGGATTATCTCAAAAAGCTGCTGAAACAGATGCCGATATTATTGTATTTGCAGGCGTTCATTTTATGGCTGAAACTGCTAAAATTTTAAATCCGAACAAAAAAGTTATTTTACCAGACTTAAATGCTGGTTGTTCTTTAGCAGAATCATGTCCGCCCGAAGCGTTCAAAGCATTTAAAGCATTGCATCCAGACCATATAGTAATTACTTATATTAATTGTTCGGCAGAAATTAAAGCTATGAGTGATGTTGTTTGCACGTCTTCAAACGCATTGAAAATTGTAGAATCTATACCAGAAAACACACCAATTATTTTTGCGCCAGATAAAAATTTAGGGAATTATATTAGTAAAAAAACAGGACGGAATTTACTCCTTTGGGATGGTTCCTGCGTTGTACATGAAGCCTTTTCTATTGATAAGCTTTTAGAACTTTATAAAGCACATCCTGATTCCAAAATTATTGCACATCCAGAATCTGGAGAACATATTCTCAATACAGCCACTTATATTGGTTCAACTTCAGGTATGATAAACTATGTAAAAGCATATCCTGAAGAAAAATTCATTGTTGCAACAGAAGCAGGCATCCTACATAAAATGCAACAAGAAGTTCCCAATGCTGTTTTAATCCCTGCTCCTGCATACGAAGATAATACTTGTGCTTGTAGTGAATGTGCTTATATGAAAGTAAATACAATGCAGAAATTGTATGATTGCTTACGTGATGAATTACCACAAATTGAAGTTTCAGAAAATATAAGACAACGCGCTTTAGTTCCAATCAAACGTATGTTGGAATTCACAAAATGAAAGTATGAATACACAAATACTTATTATTGGTTCTGGAGTTGCAGGATTAACATTTGCTGTAAAAATTGCTGTAAAATTTCCAAACAAAAAAATAACCATTGTTACCAAAGGAAGCGAAGACGAATCTAATACCAAATATGCACAAGGTGGTGTTGCTGTGGTGCTTGATGATGTGGCAGATTCTTTCCAAAAACATATACAAGACACTTTAATTGCTGGAGATGGATTATGTGATAAAAGCATAGTGGAAATGGTTATTAAAGAAGGGCCTCAACGACTTAAGGATTTAATATTTTGGGGAGCAAATTTTGACATTGATAACACTGGAAAACTCGATTTGGGAAAAGAAGGTGGCCACTCTCAATATCGGGTGGCCCATCATAAAGATATTACAGGTTATGAGGTAGAAAGGGCCTTATTAGCTCGTGTACATCAACTTAAAAATATTACGCTTTTAACGTATCATTTTGCTATTGATTTAATAACAGAGCACCATTTAAAACAAAAAAACACATCAACCATTTCATGCTATGGTGCCTATGTGTTAAATCAAAAAACAGGAAACATACTTACTATAAAAGCAAATAGTACTGTTTTGGCCACTGGAGGTATTGGATGTGTTTATGGTCACACAACAAATCCTGCAATTGCTACAGGAGATGGTATTGCCATGGCTTACAGAGCCAAAGCGCAAATTAAAGACATGGAATTTATTCAGTTTCATCCAACAGCATTATACAATAATCAAGAAGGTGCTTCATTTTTAATCTCTGAAGCTGTAAGAGGCTTTGGCGCTTACTTAAGAACAAAAAAAGGAGTAAGATTTATGCCTCAATATGACCAACGTGCAGAATTGGCATCCAGAGATATTGTATCGCAAAGTATTGATAAAGAATTAAAAAAAACGGGAGACTCTTGTGTTTTTTTGGATTGCACTCATCTTAATTTAGAAACTTTTAAGAAACATTTTCCAAACATCTATAAAACGTGTTTAAATAATAATATCGACATTTCAAAAGATTGGATTCCTGTCGTTCCTGCATCACATTATTTATGTGGAGGCATTATTGTGGATAAACACGGAAAAACATCAATTACAAATCTATTTGCTTGTGGCGAATGCTCAAGAACTGGACTTCATGGTGCTAATAGATTGGCTTCTAATTCGTTATTGGAGGCATTGGTTTATGCGCATAATATTTACGAATATCATTGCAATCATATCATTGCTGTTAAACCGCAAGATATTCCCAATTGGAATGATGAAGGAACAACTATTTCGAAAGAACATATTTTAATTCAACATAATCTTAAAGAACTACAAGCTTTAATGCGAGATTATGTAGGTATTGTTAGAAGTAACAATCGATTAACAAAAGCCATTGTACATTTAGAATTAATTTACAATGAGGTTGAATATCTTTACAAAAATTCTAAAATTACAACCACACTTTGCGAATTAAGAAACATGGTTAATATAGCTCACTTAATTATGAGCCAGTCTTTAAAACGAAAAGAAAATAAAGGAGGATATTATAATATAGATAATCTAAAACTGCAATAAAAAAAGTGTTACTTCCAAGTATGACCTTTTAACTTTAATACAGCCTTAAGAATATCTTTTTGGCTAATTTGACCAACCAATTTACCGTCTTCTACAATTGGGAAACGTCTTCTTTTTGCTTGTATAAATTTAGTTGCAGCATCAAAAATATTCATATTACCATCAATAGTTTCCACATTCTTTGCCATATGCATTTCTACTGTATTGTTATCCAATGGCATGTTGTAATATCGACTTTCACTTATGTGTTTAATACAGTCCCCTTCAGAGATAATACCTATAAGTTCATTTCTTTCATTAACTACTGGAGCACCAGAAATCTTTTGATTTATTAAAACATCAATTACGATTTCAATCTTTTGATCAGATTTAAAGGTTATTAAATTTCTGGTCATATAATCAGAAACCTTAAAAGGTATTTCTTCGGTAGTTTGTTGTTGCTTTTTTCGAGAGGCTAGAAAACTTTTTATTCCCATGATTTCTAAATTTAAACACTCTTAAATATAAATATTTTTAATGAGTTAGCCTAAAGTTTATTTTTAATTTGGTTCAATCAATCTTAAAAATTCTAAAAAAATGATAAAATAGCTACTATTAAATAAAATAGTTCCTATCATTTTAGTGATTGGATTTCTTATTTTTTAAATTTGGCCTGAAATTAAAATTTGATGAAATGAATAAATTAGTAGGTTTTTTGTTTTTTGTTTTTGCGTTACAAATCAATGCACAAGATAATAGCGCTTTATTAAAGCATTATGAAGCGTTTTATAAACAAATGCAAAAGCAAGGCGATGTGCAAGGTGTTATTAATGCGTTAACGCACTTAACTGTATTGTCTCCAGATCAAGGTAGATTAGATACTTTGGCTGTGTTGTATATGAATAACAATAAACATATCCAAGCTTTAAATACCATAGGAATTGAAAAAGTTGCAAGTGATAGTGAAATGGCTGTTGAAGTTAAAGCAATATCGTTAAAAGCATTAAATCAACCAGAAAGAGCTATTGAACAGTTTGAAGAATTATTTAGACGTAAGCCAAGTACTATGATTGCTTACGAATTAGCCGATTTAAAAACTCAAATTAATGATGATACAGGCGCAACATTACATATTACTTATGGAATAGCCAATTCAAAAGATGATGTAATGAGAACCTTTTATGAAATGCAAACGCCTTATCAAGTACCAATTAAAGCAGCTTTTGTATATTTAAAAGGACTTATTAAGTTTAAAGAAAACAATGAGTTAAATATTGATGCTGCAGTTGCTATTTTAGATGAAGCAATACAAATAGCACCTAATTTTAACCTCGCTCAAATAAGTAAAGAAGCTTTGTTAACAAGAAAGAAACCTTCAGAAAATAAAAACTAGTTTTAATGATTACGATAAATAAAAATCGATTTGTCCTTGAGTAAATTACGTTTTAAATTTTAGCTGGGCTTTTCAATCTGTTGTGAATCTTTTTCAAACTTTTTGTTAATCTGAAGAATAATATTAGAATACGCGACTAAAACCTCTTTAATTGCATTTAGCAGGAGTTCTTTTTTTACATTATTTATATTAGATGTGCCTTCAAGTTTAAACATAGTAGTTTCTAAAACCGATAATCTTACCAAAATAGGAAGTGTATTTAATGTTTTGGGAATTTCATTTTTTAAATCGGTAATAAAAATTTTAAGAATGGCTTTATCATCTTTAAAAAAAGACAAGCCTCCCCTTTTTAATAAAATAATTCCTTCTTGTAGCTCTTTAAATTTTAACCAATCTTCAGTAGATTTTTTGGACAAATTGCTTAATGCAAATTCGGTATATTTTAATTGACTTATATCTTTTTCAGTTACTTTAAGTTTTTCAGAACTAATCTCTTTTAAATTTTTTTCACTCAATTGTGTAGTCTTATCACAACTAAAATTAAGAATTAGTATAAGACAGCTCCATACAAACAGATTAGAGATTTTTAATTTGCACATTAATTGTAAACTAAATAGAGATACAAATATATTGCTTAAAGTAAATTATTACACAAAAAAGATATTAAATTTCTAAAGTTTTTAATTTACATAATTTAAGTTAAAAATATAGAGATAAAAAAAATCTTACTATTTTTGAAGCTGATAAAAGATTAAATTTATAAATGACTTATAGAATATTAGTAATTGGAGCCTGTGGGCAAATAGGTTCTGAACTTACATATAAATTGAGATTGCTAAATGGTGTCGAAAATGTGATAGCGAGCGATATTAATGAGGATAATATTGAATTAGTTAATTCGGGACCTTTTGAAATTATAGATGCTGAAAATTATAATCAAATAAAAAGTTGTGTAGAAAAGCATAGTATTGCAACCATATATTTAATGGCAGCATTATTAAGCGCAAAGGCAGAACAACATCCTAAAAAAGCATGGGATTTAAATATGTCTTCTTTATTTAATGTGCTTGATTTAGCCAAAGAAAAACTAATAAATAAAATATTTTGGCCTTCAAGTATTGGAGTTTTTGGACCAACAACAGCAAAAATTAATACACCACAGCATTCAATTATGGAACCCACTACAGTTTATGGTATTACCAAGCAGGTAGGAGAACGTTGGTGCGAATACTATTATAAAAACTACGGAGTAGATGTAAGAAGTGTTAGGTATCCAGGTATTATTAGTTGGAAAACATTGCCTGGTGGAGGCACAACAGATTATGCAATCGACATATTTCATAAAGCTATTAGGAATAAAGCATACGAATGTTATATAGCAGAAGATACAGAGCTACCCATGATGTTTATGGAAGATGCTGTTAACGCAACAATTAATATTATGAATGCAGATAATGCTTCATTAACAATTAGGTCGTCTTATAACCTTGCTGCTATAAGCTTTACGCCAGGACAGATCGCAAAATCTATAAAAAAAATTATTCCTGATTTTTCAATTACTTATAATCCAGATTTTAGGCAGCACATTGCGGCTTCTTGGCCAAAATCGATAGACGACTCTAAAGCACGACAAGATTGGAATTGGAATCATGACTACAGTTTAGAAGATATAACTAAAGAGATGTTGAAGCAGTTGAGCAATATGGACGCACTGTCTAAAACCAAAAAAACCCAAACATAATATTTGGGTTTTAAAGTGGTACCTCCAGGAATCGAACCAGGGACACACGGATTTTCAGTCCGTTGCTCTACCAACTGAGCTAAGGTACCTCGCTAAATGCGGGTGCAAATATAGATTCAATTTTATAATTCCCCAAAAGAAAATTTATAAAAAACCATTTTGTAAATTTACAGCTTTTATTTGTGGTATGAACTTAGTTATTGACGTAGGAAATACAAGTGTAAAACTAGCTGTTTTTAAGAAAGGAAAGCTCATTTTAAATGAGAGAATTTTTTTAAAGAATATACAAAAAGGGATTAATAATATTAAGCAAGAGTATAAAGAAATTAAAAACGGAATAGTATCGTCAGTAGGAAACTTAAATAAAGATGATGTTAATTATATTAAGAAATACTTTAAATTAATTGTATTAGATGCTTCAACTAAAGTACCATATAAAAATTGTTACAAATCCCCTGAAACTTTAGGAGTAGATAGAATTGCTTTAGTTAGTGCTTCAGTTAAAAATTATAAAGAAAAGAATGTGTTGATTATTGATGCTGGTACATGCATTACTTACGATTTTATTAGTAATGAAAACAAATATCTTGGAGGCGCAATTTCTC
>CAYRVY010000112.1:281-6671 GCA_964427695.1 uncultured Flavobacteriaceae bacterium | reverse complement strand
CATTTTCATCGGCTTCAAAAGGAAGATCATGACCTTCAATTTTTGTAATATGAATACCTTTTTTATCAACTTTCCTAATAATCATTTCATCGCCAATACAATCTAAACAAAATCCCAGAACATCAAATCCACAGGATAGATTTGCAACAGTTGCTGGTGAGAATATTTTTATTTTTTTCAAATTAACAGTTTTAGTTTAATTATAATTTAAGTTTTTTCAAAAAATGAGAATAGAAAATAGATAAAAGAGAATAGACAAATTATTTATCTACAAACCTCTTTTCTCTTTATTCTTTTTTCTCTAATCTTCATTAATCGTTTCCTATTCTAATAATATCTGCAAATAATCCAGAAGCTGTAACATCTGCTCCAGCTCCAGCACCTTTAATAATCATTGGTTGATCTGGATAACGCTTTGTGTAAAACATAACGATATTGTCTTTGCCTTCTAAATTATAAAAAGGATGTCCATTCGGAATTTCCTGTAAACTAACTTTTGCTTTACCATTGTTTAATTCAGCTACATATTTTAATTTACAGTTATTTTCTTTAGCTGAAATGAACATTTTCTGAAAATGAGTTTCATCTTTAATTAGTGTTTTATAAAAATCATCAACAGTATTGCTATCTAAATTAGATTGTGTTAAAAATGAAATATTCTCAATAGCGTTTAAATTCATTTCTAAACCACTTTCTCTGGCAAGTATTAAAATTTTCCGAGCAACATCTATACCACTTAAATCAATTCTTGGGTCAGGTTCGGTATAACCTCCATCTTGAGCTTGTTTTACAACATCATGAAAACTGTTATTTCCATCATAATTATTAAAAACAAAGTTTAAACTTCCTGATAACACAGCTTTAATGGAAGTGATTTTATCTCCTGAAGCCATCAAATTATTAAGTGTATCTATTACAGGTAATCCTGCACCAACATTGGTTTCGAATAAAAATGACGCGTTGTATTTAAGAGATAATTTTTTAAGCTTTTTATAATATTCAAAGTCGTTAGAACACGCAATTTTATTACAAGCTACAACAGCAATACTATGCTTAAGATATTCAGGATATAGATTTGCTAAATCGGAATTTGAAGTAACATCTATAAAGATGCTATTACGCAAATTAAGTTCTTTTACAGTTTTAAGAAACCCTTGTAATGATGCTTTTTCACCTTGTTGTAATTGCTCTTTCCATGAGTTTAATGAAATGCCTTCTTCGTTAAAAGCCATAGTTCTAGAATTGGATAATCCTACAACTCTCATATTTATCTTTAAATTATCCTTTAAGTATTCGCTTTGCTGTTTTATTTGTTCTACTAATTTTTCACCTACATTACCAACTCCTGTAATAAATACATTGAGTCGTTTTATATTGCCTTCAAAAAATACTTCATGTAAAGAGTTTAGTGCTTTTTTAACATCCTTTTCAGCAATAACTGCTGAAATATTTTTTTCTGAAGCTCCTTGCGCAATTGCTCTTACGTTAATATTATTTTTTCCTAAAGTACTAAACATTTTACCACTAATGCCTTGATGGTTCTTCATATTATCACCAACAAGGGCAATAATAGACAGATTTTTTTCTACAATAATTGGATCAATTTTATGAAGTGAGATTTCATTTTCGAAAGTAGTGTCGATGGAAGTTTTAGCTACATCAGCATCTTTTATATCAATTCCGAAGCAAATAGAATGTTCTGAAGACGCTTGAGTTATAAGAATAACATTAATTTTTTCTTGAGCTAAAGTTTCGAATAAACGTTTAGAAAATCCTGGAATTCCTACCATTCCATTGCCTTGAAGCGTAAAAAGTGCAATATTATTTACATTGCTAATTCCTTTAACAGGTGTATTACCATTGACTGGAATTTTATTATTTACAACACGTTTAGATATTAGTGTTCCAATAGCATTTGGGTCAAGTGTATTCTTTATAACAATTGGAATATTTACATCTAAAACGGGTTGTACAGATGGTGGATATAATACTTTGGCTCCAAAATGAGACAATTCCATAGCTTCCTGATACGATAATGTTTTAATAGGAAATGCTTGTTTAACAATTTTTGGGTTTGCTGTGAACATACCACTCACGTCTGTCCAAATTTCTAATTGTTCGACCTTTAAAGCTGCTGCAATTACTGCAGCAGTAAAGTCGGAACCACCACGACCAAGTGTTGTTGTTTCTCCACTGTTAGATTTTGAAATAAATCCTGGAAGAATTGTAATTTTCTGATTGGTTTTACTAAAGTAATCTTGAATTTTAGTATTGGTAATGTTGTAATCTATATCAGCTTTTGTAAAATTTGAATTTGTTGTAATAAGCTCTTGTGAATTTTTTAAAGCTGAATTAATATTTCTTTTTTGTAATGTTTCCGAAATAATATAAGAAGACAACAACTCTCCAAAACTCAATAATTTATCAGATGTTTTTGGAGAGATTTCATTTATTAAATAGATGCCATCAAGCAAATTTTTAAGTGCTTGTAATTTTTCTTCAACTTGAGTAAAAACACTTTTATTTTGTTTCGGAATTAATTCATTAATAATATCTATATGAATTTGTTTTATAGCTTCAAAAACATTAATATAACTTTCATTTTTGGCTACAGCTAACTCTCCTACAACAATGAGCTTGTCAGTAATACCACCAACAGCAGAAACCACGCAAATAATATTGTCCTTTTCAGCGTAATTTTTTAAAATGCTAATAACCTTATTGATGTTTTTTGCTGAACCAACAGAAGTTCCTCCAAATTTTAAAACTTTCATTTTTATATATTGATATAATTTATTTAGGACTTAATTAGATATAATTATTGAGTAAATTACAGGGTTGCATATTTATAATATAATTAATAACCCAAAAGGGTCATAATAGTTGCAAATGTAAGAATAGAAGCAGTACCTTTTACAAAAATAAAAGGAGAAAATCGGTAATATATTTTATGAGGTTTATTCATTTTATTTACTATGAATAATCAAATGTATTGCTTTTAGTCTGATAAAAAAATTAAAAATATTTTATTACATATAATATTTTAATAGATGTTTAAGTTTAGTAAATTCTAATTTTAGGCTAAAAAAAATGTCAAATTAACAATGGAATTCTAAAATGAAAATACTTTCAAAAGAACAAATCTACGAAGCAGATAAAATAACAGTTGAAAGACAACATATTTATTCAACCGATTTAATGGAGATTGCAGGCACACAAATCTTTAATTGGCTGCATAAGCGTATGCAAGGTGCACAAGTGCCTATTCGCATATTCTGTGGTATAGGAAATAATGGTGGAGATGGTTTGGTTTTAGCAAGACATTTGGTAACTCATGGCTATAATGTATTTACTTATGTGGTTAATTGTAGCGATAAACGGTCTAAAGATTTTTTAATTAATTACGATAAAATTAAAAATGTTACTAATGATTGGCCAACATTATTAAGTTGTAATGAAGAGTTTCCAGAAATAGGTTTTGATGATATTATAGTGGATGCTGTTTTTGGCATTGGGTTAAGCAGACCAGCTGATGGTTGGGTTAAAGGGTTATTTCAGCATTTTAAAGCATCTAAAGCATTTACATTATCGATAGACATTCCTTCAGGATTATATACTGATAAAGTGCCTGAAGATGAAAATAGCGTTGTTTGGTCTAATTTCACATTGAGTTTTGTATCTCCAAAAATAGTTTTCTTTTTACCAGAAACAGCAAAATTTGTAACCCAATGGGATATATTAGACATTGGTATTGATACTGAATATTTGTCTGCTATAGAAACTGAAGCAGAGTTTATTAGAAAGTATGAAGTCTTACAAATGTATAAATGGCGTGATAGATTTTCTCATAAAGGACATTTTGGGCACAGCTTAATTATTGGTGGGAGCTATGGTAAAATAGGAGCAGTTACATTAGCAAGTAGTGCTGCATTAAATGCAGGAGCAGGTTTGGTAACGGCTTATGTTCCTAAATGTGGCTATACAATTTTGCAAACAGCACTTCCTGAAGCTATGGTTTTAACAGATATTGATAAAAAAATAATTACAAACATTGATTATAATATCGAACCAACAGTTATTGGTATTGGAGTAGGGCTTGGTACAAATGCTAAAACCATTATTGCTTTTGAAATATTTTTAAAGCAAAATAAAACACCTTTAGTTATTGATGCTGATGGTATAAATATTTTATCTAAAAAGAAATCGCTTTTAAAGCTCTTGCCAAAGCAAACGATATTAACACCACATCCTAAAGAATTAGAAGGTTTAATTGGCAGATGGAAAGACGATTTTGATAAGCTTAAAAAAGTAAAAGCGTTTTCAAAAAAACACAATGTCATTGTTGTAATTAAAGGCGCAAATACCATAACTATTTTTAATGATAGACTACATATTAATTCTACAGGAAATCCTGGTTTGGCAACTGCTGGAAGTGGCGATGTGTTAACAGGAATTATTACAGGATTGATGGCTCAAAATTATTCACCACTTGAAGCAACAATTTTTGGGGTGTATCTACATGGCAAAGCAGCTGATGTTGCTGTTGAAGACTTTGGTTACGAATCGTTAATTGCAAGTCATATAATAGAATATTTAGGTGAAGCGTATTTAGATTTGTTTAAACAGATTGAAGAACATTCGAAAGAAGAACAAAAAGGCTCAAAAGAAGGCTAAGAATTGTATGTGTAAGAAGTTATTCGTGAAGAAATAACTGTATAAAAGGATAATAATTTTTGCTTTGCTGTAAGGTATATGAGATCTTTCATTTAAGCTCTTTTGCAATTTGAGCAGCTAACTTTGCGTTATTGTAAACCAGTTCTATATTAGCATCCAAGCTTAAACCATCTGTAAGTTGCTTAACTTTTCCCAACAAAAAAGGAGTGCTGTCTTTTCCTTTGATGCCTAATTCTTGTTCTTCGATTAATGCTTTGTCAATGGCATTTTTCATGACTTCAAAATCCAGTTGTTTATCTTTAGGGATAGGATTAGTAATAACAACACCACCTTTAAGATTGAGACCCCATTTAGTTTTTAGGAGTTCGGCAATTTCAGAAGCACTATCCAGCTTATAATTTACTTTAAAACCACTTTTTTGAGTATAAAACGCTGGTAATTCTTCAGTTTGATAACCAATAACAGGAATACCAAACGTTTCTAAATATTCCAGTGTTAATCCTAAATCAAGAATGGCTTTTATACCAGCGCAAACAACAGCAACATTGGTATTTGCAAGCTCTTGTAAATCGGCTGAAATATCAAAAGATTGGGAAGCGCCACGATGCACACCACCAATACCACCAGTTGCAAAAACACGTATTCCAGCTAGGTTTGCAGCAATCATAGTAGAAGCTACAGTTGTAGCTCCATCAATTTTTTGAGATAGTAAATAAGGTAAATCTCTACGACTAGCTTTTACAATTTTACTTCCAGACTTTGCTAAATAATCAATTTCATTTTCATTCAATCCTACTTTTATTTTTCCGTCAATTATAGCAATTGTTGCTGGCACAACACCATTGTTTCTAACAATCTGTTCTACTTTTAATGCTGTTTCCTTATTTTGTGGATAAGGCATTCCATGAGAAATGATTGTAGATTCTAAAGCAACAATAGGTAAGTTGTTGGCTAATGCCTTTGCAACTTCGGGATGTATGTCGAGATAATTTGAGGTCATTCTAAAGTTTTAAAAACCATTTCAGTACACATATCTGGATGTACAGCATTCTTATGCTGAATGGTAACTTGAGCACAAGCCGAAGCAAATTGCATCATATTGTATAAGTGCATTTTTTTGGTTTCGCCATAGAGTATTCCAGCCATAAAGGCATCTCCAGCTCCATTAGTATTTACAGCTGATATTATATTGTTTTTTCCGATACCTATTTCATTTTCATCACCATAAGCCACACCATCAATTCCTAATGTGATAAATACTTTTTTAATTCCTAAGTTTAAAAAATGTTCTACAATTTTTTCGTAATCGCTTTCGTATTCTACTTTAATATTACTCAGTAATTCAGCTTCCAAAGCATTACACTTTAAAATATATAATCGATTGAGAATTGACTTGGCTCTTAATGCTTTTTTAGCTGAAACAGCTTCTAATGCAAAACGTGTATCTGGTAATTTTTCAGTTACCAGTTCTAAGATTGAAGTCGGTAAATTGGTTTCAATAACACAATAATCGCTTTGCGAAATAATATCTAAATTATCTATAATAAAAGATTCAGGAATATCATCATATATATCCATTGCAGAAAGTCCTAAA
This sequence comes from uncultured Flavobacteriaceae bacterium, assembly GCA_964427695.1. Taxonomy (GTDB): domain Bacteria; phylum Bacteroidota; class Bacteroidia; order Flavobacteriales; family Flavobacteriaceae; genus PRS1. The sequence continues at coordinate 403 of CAYRVY010000112.1, read as the reverse complement.
GCCATATCATTAAAACGATCCATTATTGCCATAAAGAAAGATGTTTTACGATTCTCTCTTACCAAGCTGTGTTTGATGGAAATGTCTAAGTTAATACATGAATCTGTTATCATTTTTGAGAA
>CAYRVY010000112.1:0-253 GCA_964427695.1 uncultured Flavobacteriaceae bacterium | reverse complement strand
AAGGTGTTTTAAGTTTTCAGCAATATTCCTTCCAACGCCGCCAAGAAAGGTTTCGAGTGTTCCAATATTCGCATCTTTATAAATTAGTTTTTCTTTAGAAAACCCAATTAAATCAATATTAGCAGCACCAATTACGGTTATTTTAGGTTTGTTATTCATCTTTATTGAGGATTAAATAAAAACTCACTTAAATTTAAGTAATTTTACAAGATACAGCGTAAAGATATGCAAAAGTTTAAATCCATTTTCAAAA
>CAYRVY010000111.1:0-6685 GCA_964427695.1 uncultured Flavobacteriaceae bacterium | reverse complement strand
ACTCAACCAATGTACCAATTCTGAAAATAATTGCTGTTCTATAGATAAAATACGTTCTTCGGCTCCGAGTATTTTAGCTTCATATTCCTTTAATTCTTCAGTAATATAGCGCTCTGCACTTACCAGGGTTTGCTTGCGTATCCAGTCTTCAGGAACTTTATCTTTATGTGTATGCCGCACTTCAATATAATATCCAAACACATTATTTGATCCAATTTTTAAAGACGAAATTCCTGTGCGTTCGCTTTCGCGTTTCAACATTTTATCAAGATAATCTTTGCCTGAAAAAGCTAAATCACGAAGCTCTTTCAATTCGGAAGAAAACTCGGACGAAATCGTGTTCCCTTTTAAAATATTAACAGGTGCATCTTCATTTAAAGTTTCTTTAATTTTTTCACGAAGTGCTTCACAGCTTTGCAAACCATTACCAATTTGCTTTAATGCATCATTTTTACAGTTTGCAGCTAATGACTTAATTGGCACAATAGCTTCTAATGCGTTTTTTAATTGAATAACCTCTCTCGGACTTACTTTAGCAATCGCTACTTTAGAAATTAAACGCTCGATATCGCCTATTTGCTTTATTTGGTGTTGAATCTTTTGCAAAAGGGTATTTTCATCTAACAAAAATTGTACAACCTCATGCCTACTCTTTATTTTTTCTGCATTTTTTAAAGGCAATGCCAACCAGCGTTTCAACAAACGTCCTCCCATTGGAGAAATGGTTTTATCTATGACATTTAAAAGTGTAACTGCGTTCTGATTAGTAGAATGGTATAACTCTAAATTCCTGATAGTAAATTTATCCATCCAAACATATTCATCTTCAGCAATTCTATTTATAGAAGTGATATGTTGCAGTTTATTATGTTGTGTTTCTCCCAAATAATGCATAATTGCCCCTGAAGCAACAATCCCCTCGTATAAATCTCCAATTCCAAATCCTTTTAATGTTTTTGTATTAAAATGGGTGCATAATGTTTCGTTTGCATAATCGTCTTGAAACACCCAATCTTCTTGATAGAAGGTATGAAAATTATCACCGAAAGTTTCGGAGAATTCTGTGCGTTTTTGTTTGGAAATCAATACTTCACTCGGGTTGAAATTTTGTAGCAATTTGTCAATATACTCTGCATTTCCTTGCGAAGTTAAAAACTCTCCTGTAGAAATATCTAAAAAAGAAATGCCAATATATTTTCCAAAATAAACAGCAGCTAAAAAATTATTGGATTTAGAATGTAGTACTTCATCGTTAAAAGAAACTCCCGGAGTTACGAGTTCGGTAACACCTCTTTTTACAATCGTCTTGGTTTGTTTTGGATCTTCTAGTTGGTCGCAAATTGCAACACGATGACCAGCTTTTACTAATTTAGGCAAGTAAGTATTTATGGAATGATGCGGAAATCCTGCGAGTTCTATTTCGCTTTCACTTCCTGCTCCTCGTTTAGTTAAAATAATATCTAAAATTTTTGATGCTTTTATCGCATCTTTTCCAAAGGTTTCGTAAAAATCGCCAACTCTAAACAACAATAAAGCATCAGGATACTTTGCTTTTATAGCATTGTATTGTTTCATTAATGGTGTTACTTTTTTCATAAATTACCTTTTGTCATTTCCGTGAAGACGGAAATCTTTACCAAATTATATAGTTTTTAAGTATTATTTTTGTCCCGATAACTATCGGGACAAACAGGATTGCTAATGTACTTAATATTTGCTTTTTTATAAAACAGATTAGGTATAAGTTATCTACAATTGTTGATAATAATTGATTTAAAAATAAGCCACGAATACACAAATATTTCACAGAAAAAATTCGTGAATTTGTGGTAAAAAATTATACCACAAAGATTTCTACCTTTGTGGAAATGGCAAATTTATCCTGCAAGGTTTTAAAAACCTTGTAGGTATTAACAAAATAAGATTCCTTTTTACAAAGGAATTGAAAGATTCCCTCTTTCGAGGGCACTGAAGATGAGAAAACTAAAAAATAGCGAGTTAGATAGATTAAGTGTTGCAGAATTTAAAACGTCGAAAAAAACGCCCTTAATTGTTGTTTTAGACAATATTAGAAGCTTAAATAATATTGGTTCTGTGTTTAGAACTTGTGATGCGTTTTTAATTGAAAAAATTTATCTCTGCGGAATTACTGCAAAGCCACCTCATAAAGACATTCATAAAACAGCTCTTGGCAGCACCGAAAGTGTTACTTGGGAATATGTAGAAAACACACTTGAGTTGATTGAAAAATTAAAAAAATCAAACATTAAAATAATTAGCGTAGAACAAGCTGAAAACGCCACACTATTAAACGACTTTACACCTCACCAACAAACGACTTACGCTATTGTATTTGGAAATGAAGTAAAAGGTGTGTCTCAAGACGTTGTGAATGCAAGTGATATTGTGATTGAAATTCCGCAATATGGTACTAAACACTCTTTAAATATTTCGGTAAGTGCAGGTGTTGTGATTTGGGATTTGTTTAGTAAAATTAGTTTGCAGTAACCAGTAGCAGTTTGCAGGTTTTTTAATTTCGCTAATCGTCCATTATAGACAATTAAAAAATCTATGTCAAAACATTAAGCACATATGAAGAAAAGAATAAGAATTCAATACCTTAAAATTCGAAATAGTACTTTCTTTAAAAATTCATAACTTGCTGAACATCAAATAACCAATTAAATATAAAATTATGAAGACAAAATTGACATTAGTATCGATTATGATTTTTGGAATTATAATCACAGGATGCAAACAACAAGAACAAAAAGCAGAAGTAGAAGTAGTTAAAATTGATCTAGTAAATGATGAGTTTCCCGAAGCAAAACAAGAAGTAATGGAAACCTTTGGTGCAATTGCACAGAGTATTAAAGATGGTGATATAGATAAACTTATTTCCTTTCACGCCTATGGTTCAAAGTTTACCGAATTTAAGAATGGAAAACCAAGAAATGGTGGTGAAGCGAACGAGGCTCACGAACGAAGTGTTTTTGGTTCTGTAACGGAAGTAGTAAAGTTCGATGCAAAAGATTTACAAATTGCCGTCTATGGTGATGTAGCCAATTTAACCTTTCATTCTGATTTTCATTTAAAATTTGGAGAAGATCTAGTTGTAGTTAATGACCAAATCACACTATTATTCGTAAAGACGGATAATGGGTGGAAAATGGTTCACGAACATCATTCGCCTCTAAAGAAAACAGAAGAATAAAAACGTGCTACAACACCTTGTAAACGTAATAAAGGCTTGAATTTCCAATTAGGAAATTCAAGCCTTTTTATTAAATTAGCCCGTCTGCAGAAAATATTTGCGCAATTTGGAACCAAACATTCATTAAATATTTCGGTAAGTGCAGGTGTTGTGATTTGGGATTTGTTTAGTAGGATAAAAAGTGAAAAGTGAAAAGTTTATTTCGGCATATAATTTAGCTTGATTAAAAACCTTAAAAATGCTATCTTCGCTTATCGTCTGTCATAGACAATTAAAAAATCCATATCTTAACATTAGCACAAGTTGAGAAACTCTCAAATCAACAATAAATTTTAGTGAAAACTTCATGGATATAAAAGAGTTAAAACAGATACTGTTTAATATCAATCATCTATGTTCGCATATTGAACATTCAAGGATTGAAGTAAAAAAATTAAATTATCACGAGCATACTCATGTTTTTGTAGATGTGCATCGTCTTTTGGATATTTTTATCTGTTCGTTGATTGATGAATTGAAAGTTTTTGAAAAATTTGAAAAAAAAGAAAATAACTATTACATAACTGATACTCTATATGCTTTAACTCCATTAGTAAACTATATCAAAAAATTTGATTCTTTAAGAGTCAAAAGAAACAAAATATTAGCTCATCATAACAGAGATAAAAAAAAGTCTTTTACTCCTTGGTGGAAAGAGCTTAAAGGAAAGAGGTTCGCCACAACAGATGATGAAGAGCGAATGATTTTTAGTACAGTAGGAAGTATTCATCAAATCTTTGTAAAACGTTTTCCCAAAGATTTAGAAGAAGTTTTAAAAGAATATGATGAAGAAATTGATGAATATGAAAAACAAATGTTGGCAGTTCCTGACGTCAAATCCTCCGAAGATATTGCTCCAACTATTAGAGAGGTTCAAAAAAGAATGAAGGAAAGGGAATTTACTTTTACAATTGTAAGTCGGAAATAAAAGCAACAGCTAACACGTGTATAATTAATTACTCTTTACAAATCTCATCTAAAATACTTAAATAATCTTTTCGATTTTCCACAAAATCCATATCAGAGATGTCAATAATCTTGACATTAAAATCGTTTTGACTTTTTAAGAATTCTAAATACCCAGAATTTATTTTATCCAGATAATCGTCCTGGATGTCTTGCTCGTAATCTCTACCTCGTTTTTTAATATTTTGTTGGAGTCTTTCTGTGTCTTGATATAGATATACATATAAATCTGGTTTAGCAATATCTTTATACATTAAATAAAAAAGTTTTCTATACAACTTAAACTCATCTTCTTGAAGTGTAATTTTAGAAAAAATAAGTGATTTAAATACTACATAATCACTCACAATAAAATCTTTAAATAAATCGAGTTGCGATAAATCATCACTTATTTGTTGGTAACGGTCTGCCAGAAAAGACATTTCTAAAGTAAAAGCATATCGCTTGGCGTCTTCATAAAATTTTGGTAAAAACGGATTGTCGGCAAAACGTTCTAAAATTAATTTCGCATTAAAATCGTGAGAGATGCTGGTCGCTAAACTGGTTTTTCCTGCTCCTATATTTCCTTCTATAGCGATGTAATTATATTTTGAGAAATCATAAGTTTTACTTGGGTTCTTTAGCCAAATATTAATAGTTTCCAAAACACTTTTATCTTTACATTCTTCTAACAGGGTTAATACTTCTTTTTCGAATTTTGGATGTCGTGTGTTTGGTGCTATGTCACTTAATGGTTGCAAAACAAACTTTCGTTTATGCATTTCTGGATGCGGAATTTGAAGTGTTTTTGTATTGATAATTTCATCTTCAAAAAACAGAATATCCAAATCTATTATTCTGGCTTGATAGCCTTTTGCTTTTGATCTAATTCTTCCTAAAGACTTTTCAATTTTAAGCAATTCTTTTAAGAGTTTTTGAGGCTTGAAAGATGTTTCAAGTATTAAACAAGCATTAAAGAAGTCGTCACCTTGAAACCCAAAAGCTGGTGATGTATAAACTTTAGAGATGATAGCAATATTGCCGATTTTAAGATGAATAGCATTAATGGCTTCTTGTAAATTTTTAAATTTATCGCCTTTATTGCTACCCAACGATATGTAAACTTTTCTTAAATTACTCATATGATTAGCAAAATAAGTAAAAAGAAAATTTATTACTTTACATTTACTAAAGTATTTATCGACAATTTTGTTCTCGACTGCGCTCGAACTGACATCGAGATAAAATATGGTTTTTTTAATTTGTTTAATAACGCTCACTATTTTGTAAATGACACTTCGAGATAAGCTTACTGCACAACGTATTTACCTGCTTTTAGGGTCTTTGTTTATTACTTCGTTAGTAGTTTCTAATTTAATTTTTCAGAAGTTTTTTTATTGGTATCCTTTTAATATTGAAATTTTTGGCACCAAACTGTTTGAACTTTCTGTTGGTATTTTACCATATCCTATTACCTTTTTAATAACCGATTTAATTAGCGAGATTTATGGCAAAAAGAAAGCAAATCAAGTAGTAATAGTTGGAATTTTTGCCTCTTTTTTCTCTTTACTTATTGTTTTTGTTTCTAACGCAGTTCCTGCTACAAATTGGTCTCCTGTTGATGATGCTATGTTCTCAACGGTATTTGGAAATACTGCTATTGCTATTTTTGCAAGCATGATGGCTTATTTATTAGCCCAGTTTATAGACATACATATTTATCATTTCTGGAAACGATTAACCAAGGGAAAGCACTTGTGGTTGCGTAATAATTTTTCAACTTATTTATCGCAATTTATTGATACCTTAACAATTTTATTATTATTGTGTTCTTTTGAAATCATTGCTTGGGATAAATTTAGAGGCTTGCTTATTGCCGGATTTTTATTTAAAGTAATGATTGCTGCTCTCGATACTCCGTTTTTATATTTAGGTGTCTATTTGTTTAAAAAGCGATTCAACTTAAAAGTAAACGAAGAGATAAATTTAGACTAAACCCAAATTATGCATTAGAACTTCGTAATGAGGATTGAAAACACGATAAAATATAAAGGTTTACTCATTTCAGCATAGCATCGTTATGGTTAAATTAGAAAACTTAGCGAAGCAGTATATTTTGAAGTGGTTTCAACACGTAATAGATTTTCTAATGCATAATTTGGGTTAAACCTATGTTTACAACCAAGCCTTCATTTGCACGAACATTAAAAACGGTTTGATCTTCAAAAATTAAGTATTGCCCTTTTATACCAACCAATTTGCCTGTAAACTCTTTTGCCTTTTCTATATTTAAACTTTTAGGTGTAGCAGGATATTGTATTACTGGAAAGTCTAGATGTGTTTCGCAGTTATTTTCTATAAAATAATCTTGAGCTTCTTTAGGAATATATGCTTTTAATTTATCTTTCCATGCTTCCAGACTTTCATCTTCTATATCATTCTTCAACATTTTTCGCCAATTTGTTTTATCACTTACATATTCTTTAA
>CAYRVY010000110.1:0-6687 GCA_964427695.1 uncultured Flavobacteriaceae bacterium | reverse complement strand
AGCCTATACAACCAGGAGCTTCTGTAACATTTATTATGGATTTTGATGCTCAAGTACCTGTACAAATTCGTCGTTCTGGTAGAAACAATAAAGAAGGCGTAGCGTTATCAATGGCGCAATGGTATCCTAAAATGGCAGAATACGATTTTGAAGGTTGGCACGCAGACCCTTACATTGCTCGCGAGTTTCATAGTGTTTGGGGGGATTTTGATGTAAAAATCAGCATAGATAAAAAATATACAATTGGTGGCACTGGCTACTTGCAAAACCCAAACGAAATAGGACATGGTTATGAAACCGAAAAAGTAAAGCTACCAAAAGGAGATAAATTAACTTGGCATTTCTTTGCTCCAAACGTTCATGATTTCACTTGGGCTGCAGATCCTAATTATATTCATGATAAAGTACAAGTTCCTGATGGACCAATGCTTCATTTTATTTATAAAGACAACGATAAAATTAAAACCAATTGGAAGAATCTTCAACCAAAAGCTGTTGCTTTAATGCAATACTTTAGTAAACACATTGGAAAATATCCTTATAAGCAATATTCAGTAATTCAAGGAGGTGATGGAGGAATGGAATACGGAATGTGTACACTTATTACTGGAGACCGCTCCTTTAATAGTTTAGTTGGTGTTACATCTCACGAAATTGCTCACACCTGGTTTCAGTTTTTATTAGCAACTAATGAAGCTAAACATGCGTGGATGGACGAAGGGTTTGCAAGTTACATTAGCGATTTTGCTATGAATGAAGTTATGAGCCGTAACCTTTCACATCCAACTGAAAGGGCTTACAAAGCTTATATTAAATTAGCGCTATCCGGAAAAGAGCAACCGTTATCTACTCATGCTGATCGTTATGAATATAACGGAACTCATGTTACTTCTGCCTATAGAAAAGGCTCTGTTTTTTTAACACAATTAGGATATGTAATAGGAGAAGATAATTTAAGTAAAACTCTTAAAAAATATTTTGAAGATTTTAAATTTAAGCATCCAACGCCAAATGATTTTATTCGTTCTGCCGAAAAAGTATCTGGTTTAGAATTAGATTGGTACTTAATGGATTTTACACAAACTACAAATACCATTGACTACGGAATTAAAGGTGTTTCTGAAAAAGATAAAACAATAATTGTTAGTTTAGAGCGTATCGGACTCATGCCAATGCCAATAGATATTGAAGTTGTATATAATGATGGCAGTAAAGAGCGTTTTTATATTCCTTTACAAATGATGCGAGGCGAAAAACCAAGTGTAACTCCAACAACACTTTTAAAAGATTGGGCTTGGACACATCCAACTTATAGATTTACTATTAACAAACCTAAAAAAGAAATAAAATCTATTACCATCGATCCAGAGAACAAAATGGCTGATATTAATAAATATAACAATTCAATACATACGTTTTAAAAATAAAAAAGTATCCTAATAAGTGGTTGTTTTGTCTTTAGCCTTAGTACTTTTGATAATCTATGGATTATTCATTTAAAAAATATGAAAAACTTAAAAGCAAAAAACTTATTGAGCAATTATTCGCTGAAGGAAAATCAATTTCGGCACATCCTTTGCGTTTAATTTTTATTGAGGCCTCTTTTGTTGAAGATGTAAAATTAAAAGTTGGAATATCTGTAAGCAAACGAAATTTTAAAAAAGCGGTTGATAGAAACAAAATAAAACGCTTGTTAAGAGAGTCTTACAGGCTTCAAAAGCACACATATTTTAACAACATTACAACACAATATGCGTTTATGATTTTGTACATTGGAAGCGATATGCCAATTTACAAACAGCTTGAAGCAAAAATGAAATTGTTGCTTGAGCAGTTTTTAATTAAGGTTGCTAAAAATTAAAATTATGTGTAATATTTTTTACACTTATTTATTGTAATACTCTTGTTTGCTTGTTCTCACAAAACTTGTGTTCTTTTTTATTAACCAATGGCTGCATAAAAAACAAAAAAGTAATACTGTTATGAAAAACATATTAAAAAAGAAAATTCTCATTCCTGTTCTTGCGCTTACAATCTTTTTAACAGGAACTGCTTTTAAAAACGATTTTTTTGAAATCGCTAAACAAATAGAAATCTTCACGACCTTGTTTAAAGAGCTCAACATGAATTATGTTGACGAAACAAATCCTGGCGATTTAATGGATACTGCTATTAAAGGTATGCTAAAAGATTTAGATCCTTACACGCGTTTTTTAAATGAGCAAGATGTCGAGGCTGCTCGAATAAATAAAACTGGAGATTATACAGGAATTGGAGCAAAAGTAAAAACTCTAAAAGATAAATTATTAATTATAGAGCCTTATAAAAACTATCCTGCAGATAATGCTGGCTTAAAAGCTGGTGATGAAATCATTAAAATAGAAGATATTTATATTAAAGATTTTAAAGAAAATGCTGGCGATTTATTAAGAGGATCTCCTGGCTCTAAAGTAAATATTACTTTTTTACGACAAGGAAATGTAAAGAACGCTTCTATAACCAGACAAGAAGTGGAAATTAATGCAGTTCCTCTTTTTTCTATGGTAGATGATAAAACAGGATATATTGCATTAACTAGATTTAATAACAAAGCTTCTTTTGAAACAGTAAATGCTATAAAGGAATTAAAAGCAGATGGTGCCGAACGGTTAATTTTAGATTTAAGAGGTAATCCTGGAGGTCTATTAGGCGAAGCTGTAAACATAGTAAACTTGTTTGTGCCTAAAGGCGAATTAGTTGTAACTACAAAATCTAAAATAGAGAAATACAATAAAACTTATATAACAAGAAACAATCCGTTAGATGATAAAATACCTTTGGTTGTTTTAATAGATGGTCGAAGTGCGTCAGCAAGCGAAATTGTTTCTGGCTCTTTACAAGACCTCGATCGCGCTGTAATTATTGGTTCTAGAAGTTTTGGTAAAGGTTTAGTGCAACGTCCAAAATCATTAACTTATGGAACGCAATTAAGAATTACAATATCAAGATATTATACGCCTTCTGGAAGATGTATTCAAGCATTAGATTATTGGCATCGTGACGATGAAGGGAAAGCTGTTCGTGTAAAAAAAGAAAACTATAATGAGTTTAAAACTAAAAATGGTCGTTCGGTTTTTGATGGTGGAGGCATCATGCCAGATGTAGAAATTATGCTTTCAAAACACGCTCCTATTACAAAAGTTTTAATCGATAATGATTATATTTTTAATTTTGCAACAAATTATTATTACAATAACACTGTAACAGATTTAAAATCCTTTAAACTTAAAGATTCAGATTTTAACAACTTTAAATCGTATTTAAAATCTAATAATTTTGCATTTCAAACAAAAACAGAAAAAGCTCTTGACAAAGTGAAACTATTAGCTTTGGAAGAAGGGTTAATTAACGACTTGTCAAAAGATTATAACACGCTTGTCAATACTCTTAACTATATAAAAAATAAAGCTGTTACAGTAAATAAAGAACAGCTGCTTACATTAATAGAAAACGAAATTATTACACGTTATTTCTATAGAGAAGGCATGTACGAGTATTTTTTAATAAACAATGCCGAAGTTAAAAAAGCAACCGAAATTTTAGGAAACTCTAATAAATACAATAGTTACTTAAACTAACTCTTGTTTTTTAAAAAGACTTAAACATTATAAAATTAATTCTGCTTAATAGTGTTGAATCATTCAAAATGATAAAACCAATATTTTTATTACTAATGATTAGCAACCTTGCGTTTTCTCAAAATGAGCTAAAGCATGAGGTTTACTTTGAAACTTCTAAACATATTATTCCGGTAATAGAACACAACAGGCTTCTTTTGTTTATCCAAAAACTGGACAGTTTAGAGATTGAAAAAATATCAATATATGGGTTTTGTGATGATGTTGGAAGTGATGCATATAATCTTAATTTATCGCAACAAAGAGCTGATGTTATTAAAGAATTGTTTTCAGATAATAATATAAACGATTCCTTGATTAATAATGTAGATGGTAAAGGTAAAATTTTACTTAAAATTGTAAATGCTAAAAACACTAGTATTATTAGAAGCTTAAACAGAAGAGCAGAAATTATTGTACAAATAAAATCCCTTGTATTAAATGTGGTTGACGAAAGAAAAGAAACTCAAAAAAAATTAAGTGATAAACTTGTGGTTGGAGATAAAATTGTGTTGAAAAATATTCTATTTGAAATAGGATACAGTACTGTCGTTCCTGAATCTAAAAACGTTCTTGATAGTTTAGCAGAAATTTTAGTTGAAAAAGAAAATATATATTTTAGCATTCAAGGTCATGTATGTTGTACAAAAAACACTAGAGATGCTGTTGATGCAGAAACAAAAAAGCAAAATCTTTCTCTTGCTAGGGCAAAGTATATTTACAATTTTCTGGCTAAAAAAGGCGTTTCTAAAAAACGAATGAAATATGTTGGAATGCGTCGTAAGTTTCCACTTGGTGGTGACCCAAAATTTGATAGACGCGTAGAAATAGTTATTACTTATATTTCAAATAAAAACAATTAATTACTTTGCTTTTATCATTTTAATGTGTGGAATCCCGTCTTCAAGATATTCCCTTCCTGTTTCCCTAAATCCTAAATTGTTGTAAAATGTTGTTAAATAAGTTTGTGCAGAAACCTTAATGATTGATTCATTATAATACTTTTTTACAGCATTAACAGAAGCCTTCATAATATCGTAGCCATAGTTGTTTTGTCGTTCGTTTTTAGAAACCACAACACGACTAATACTAGCTTGTTTAAAATAATCTCCTGATTTTAAAAGACGTGTGTAAGCAACTAAAGTTTTATTTTTAAAACCTAATACATGAAGTGCTTTTTGGTCTTTTCCATCTATATCTTGATACACACAATTTTGCTCCACCACAAAAACTTCGCTTCGGAGTCGGAGTAAGTCGTAGAGTTCTTGTTTAGTTAACTCTTTAAATGTTTTTGTTTTTATGATCAGCATAAACAAATAAACTTTTCAACTTATAAACATAAGATTCCTGTTAAGACAGGAATTTGTCAATCTTGCACTATTACATCTTTAGCATCGCATTTACCAAACTCCGGTTGTATGTTTATATGATTAATCTCGAATTTATAAAGCAATAGTTTCTCAATATCTTGTAAAATAACATTAAATTGTGATAAAGATATATCTTCATTAAAATCTATATGTGCTTCGAGATGAATTTCATTTTCGTTGAGTTGCCAAATATGTACATGATGTACATTTTTTACATCGATTAGTTGTTGAAGCTCTTTTACAATATCCTTTACTTGAATGTCTTCTGGTGTAAATAGCATTAGTACTTTAAAAGAATTTTTTAATAAATCATACCCAACCCAAATTAAATATAACGCAATAGCTAAAGTTAATACGCTGTCAACCCAAAACATTTGGTAAAACTTCATCAACAATCCACCAATAAGCACTGCAACACTAGCCATCATATCTGTTAATAAATGTAAATAAGCACTTTTCATATTCATATTAATTTCTGAATCTTTCTTTAGTAATAAAACACTTATTCCGTTAGCAATAATTCCTAATAGAGACAACCAAATAACAAGGTCAGACTCTATTTCTTGAGGATTCTGAAAACGTTTTATTGCTTCAATAATTAAAATAATAGCTATGATAATTAGTGTAGAAGAATTAATGAATGCGGCTAAAATTTCTGCGCGTTTATAACCAAAAGTTTTGCTTATAGATGCATCTTTTTTTGATAGAATATTAGCAATATAACTTACTATAAGCGATAGAACATCAGTAAAATTATGAAGTGCATCGCTTAATAATGCTAAACTACCAGATAATAATCCTCCTATAACTTGTGCTACTGTTATAATAATATTTAAAAATATAGATATAACAAGAGGTCGTCCTTTTAAATCTGGGTAATGATGAGAATGATTATGTGAGTGCGAATGACTCATTTAACTAGAAACAGGAATTTTATTTACTCTATTTTCATGTCTTCCACCTTCAAAAGCTGTATTTAAAAATATATCTACTATCTCTATAGCTAGTGGTAAAGAAGTGAAACGAGCAGGTATGCTTAAAATATTTGCGTTATTATGTTGTCTTGATAGAGCTGTAATTTCTTTAGTCCAACATATTGCCGAGCGTACATTTTGATGTTTATTAGCTGTCATATTTGCACCATTGCCACTACCACAAATAATAATACCTAAATCTGCCTTTTTATTTTCAATGTCTTCTGCAACTGGATGGATAAAATCCGGATAATCTACACTATCTTTTGAGTTAGTTCCATAATTTTTAATCGTAATTCCTTTTGCTTCAAGATATTCTATAATAGCGAATTTATATTCTGTTCCTGCGTGATCGTTTCCTATTGAAATGTTCATTAATTTAATGTATTAAATTAATTTCCGTGTAGACGGAAATCTTGTGTGTTTTAAAAGTATAAAGTTAATGTATTAGTCGTTAAAAAAAAAGTTGATAAGTTAACTTAAAACTATTCATTAGTTGTTAATATCTATTTATCATAAACTGAAAGAAAAAATTTTATAATTCAAAAATTTTTACAATTATAATATTAAATGAAATAACCAAAAAAGTAAGCTTCTTTTTAAAACATATTTATAAAACAATAATCTTATTGTATAAACATAAATTTATAAAATAGTTATTAATATTTAGCAGTTAACTTCGGTTAT
>CAYRVY010000109.1:0-6693 GCA_964427695.1 uncultured Flavobacteriaceae bacterium | reverse complement strand
TTGAGTAAAATGTTACCAAAAGGTTATGTTTTATATTTTAAAAATGAATATCAAATTGCAGTCTGAACATCAGTTGGTTATTGCTATTATCAAACTCCAAATAGCTAATATCACTTTGTACTTTTAAACTGTGTCCTACAATATATTTTGAAACGCCTAAAGTGTATTGACTTTCAGCATTTTCCTCTGTAATATTTTTATCTAATTTAATATTTGTATAACGCCCAGAAATTTCCCAATTGTTTTTAAGCAGTTTACCAGCTTGTAGGTTTAAACCGTTTCCAACTTGTACAATATCTCCTGTTAAGCTACCATCAGAATTTTTAGCAAAAGGATCTTTTGCATCCCTTTTAGCATATTCGCCCATAAACGAAAATCCGTTATGCTTAAACATGAGGTCTAAAAATAAGGTTGTAATGTTGGTTTCATAAAAACCTGTGTCAGTTTGCATATAACTTCCTTGATTACTTCTGGTTTTAACAGCGTTATTATTAAAGTCGTAAGAAATCCCAAAAGCTAATTTTGGTTTATTTTCATGTTTCAAATCCCCACCTGTATAATCCCCTTTACTTGTAAAATTTCCAAGAGGTAATAACTCAATTCTACTTGTAAATTGATATCCTCCAAGGTTTCCTGTAGTTACATTTCTGCCCTCGCCTTGAGACACAGAAAAAATTTCTTTTACAATAAAAATTTCTGAAAGATTAAAGTGATGTTTTAATAGAATACCAAGATCACGATCTATATTAAATCGGCTATTAAGAAGCGAACGATCTACTTGCAGAAGATTTGCAGAAGAGATTATTCGCTCTCTGTTTCCTGGTAATTTTGTTTGACCGAACCACAATTCAAAATTTTTATAGAAGTTCCATTTTACTACTGCTTCCATAATATATCTTGGTGCATTGCTCGTAAATTGTGAAGCTCCAGAAATATCTCTATTAGACAATCCTAATTCTAATTTGTATTTAAGTTTTGGGCTAAACGCAAAACCATCAAATTTTAATCGTGAACGTCTTACTAAAAAGTTAGATTCGTTGCTTTCTCCATCTTCCCAGTTTGCAATGCTTAAAAACTGCATTCTTAATCCAATCTTCATCGTCCAGGAACTATCCTGTCCTACAAGATTAAAAAGTCCTTTCCCAAATTTTGGTGATTGAATTTCTTGTGCACTTATAAAAGCGAATGTAAATACTATTAATAAGGTAAGTCTTATTTTTAGAATCATATTTAGTATTAGTTTTTGTCAGTGCAAAGAACCAATACTAATGTAAATTTAATGTTTCTAAAACGTTAAATTTAATTACTAAAAAACTGCCTTGGCCAAAGGCAGTCTTTTAGAAATCATAAATATGTAGTCGACAAAAACTAATAGATTATATGAATACTAATTTATTGCCTTAAGACAAAACAAATATCTCTGATAAAAACAACATAATTATTAAGAGAATATTAATTTATTATTAAATTTTAATTAATAAACTAATAGGCTTAAAACTAGCTGATTACAAATTTAATGTTAAATTAACGTTACTAAATTGTATTTTTAAGGTAAACTACATATATTTGTAATATTGTATTAATACTAAAGCTCTAATTATGAAAAACCTAATTATAATACTCGTAATTTTATTTATTTCCCTTCCTGTTTTTGCTCAAGAAAAAAGTAATGTAACCTATGATAAAAAAGGAGATTTAACAGAAGCTACCTATTATTATGAAGACGGGGAAATTCAGCAACAAGGAACTTTTAATAAGCAAGGAAAGTTGCATGGAGTGTGGACAAGCTATGATATTAATGGCGATAAATTATCTGTTGGTAATTATGATAATGGAAGAAAAATTGGGAAATGGCTTTTTTGGACTAAAGACTCTTTGAAAGAAGTAGAATATACCGATTCTAGAATAATGGGTGTTAAACAATGGGAAACCAAAAGTAAGTTAGCGGTAAGAAATTAACTATTTTATAATTTATATGAGTAATTTAAAATTTATAACTAAAGCCTATTGAAATTTCTGTACCAGGATTCCTTAATGAGTAAATTTGGTCTTGAGCCTTAAATGATTGGTAAACACTTTCTCTCTCACTTCCTAAAATATTTGTTACTTTAAAATCGAGAGTTGATTTTTTATTTTTACCAAAAGATTTATTTAGAACAAAATTCAAACTATAAAAGGGTTTTGTAAAAACATCAGGAACAATACCTGTGCCTACAACTTCTAAAGTTTTTCCTTGTACATTAAAATATAAACCAGTCTGCAAGCCTATCACATCATTTAAATAATCTAAACCAGCATTGATGAGATATGGAGATTGACCTTGTAAGTTTCTCGTTCTATCAGTGGTTTCACCATCTCTGGAAGCTAAAACTCTACGATTAAATTCAGCATCAGACATTGTTAATCTTGATTGGATTACAGATGCATTGAAATTGAATTTTAAATTTTCAAGATTTTCAGAAATAAATCCTAATTTTTGTCTGAATTCAAATTCAGCACCAGATACTTTTGCATTTCCTAAATTATTAGGTGTTATTTGGTTTGGAGCAGATTCAAAAAAAGTTAACTCTATTGGATCGGTAAAGTCTTTGTAAAATGCACTTATAGCGAACATTTGTCCTTTTTCTCCAAAACGTTCATACCTCAAGTCGAAATTGTTTATATAGGTTGGGACTAAATCTAGATTCCCGATAAATAATCTATTAGTAATTGGATCGAATATTTGCGATTTAGATTGTTCTTTAAAAGAAGGTCTTGCTGTAGTACGCGAGTAAGACGCTCTAAGGTTGACAATATCCGTTAACGAATAAATTAAATTTGCAGAGAGAAAAAAATCAAATTCATTTAAAACTTCTACTTCATCAAAAATAATATCGTCATCTTGTCCTGTGTATTTCGATTGGAAAGATTCAATTCTTAACCCAATAACAGTTTTAAATTTTTCGGTTATATTAAATTCATTTGAAAGATAAGTTGCGTAAGTAAAATTTTCACCTTCATAAGCATCATTTGGGTTGAACTGGTCACCAAATCTTAAGTGAGTGCCCGAGCCAGAATCTCTAGACCAAAGGTTTTCATCTAGCAATAAATTATCTACATTCCCATTTGCAATAAAATTAGCATTTCCATTAATTTCAAAAGTGAAATCATCTACACTAAAATCTCGAAATTTATATACAAAACTACCACCAAATTTTACTTTTGCAGGCCTTCCAAAGAGTGTATGTTTTTTGTTGAAATCTAATTTTGTTACCCAGTTCTCTTCTTGTAATGTACGCCATAAACGAATTGGAAAAGATGAAGCACTTGGGCTTATGAAAAATTCGCCTGTATCATTAATTTGTAAAGGGGTAATTCTATGATCTTTGTCATGAACTTTAGAAAATGTTGGTGAGAATTTCCAATTTAAGTTCAAAGCATTATCTTGATTCCCTAAACGATGTTTCCCGTTTAAAAAAATATTAGTTACTGATCGCTCTGTATAAGTTAAAGCGTGTTTTACTAATGGTTCATCTGCACCACCTGTTCCATCTTGAGAAATTATCTGGTTATAAAAACCAGCTGTAGATTCACCGTTTTGTATATGAAGTATATTGAATTTATATTTTGACTTATCTGTTTTAAATACAATTCCTACCAATCCATTTAAAATAATGTTGTTAATTCCTTCTGAACCTCTGGAATCAAGAACATCATTTAATTCGAATATAGAAGAAGTATTTGGACCAGTTTCTCTTACATAAGCACCATCAATTCTATTTTTAAAAAAAGTAGTATTGTTTTTATAAGAAAAAGAAGTTTGATATCCAATTTTGTTTTTTCCTAGATTATATTGATTCCCTAAAGTAAATCCTAAATCATAATTTAGAACACTTGTTTGATGTTTTGCACTTAATTCTTTTTCAAAACGATTTGTTAGAGAATTAAGAAGCATTCTATTCTCAAACGTTCCAGGAATTGGCTGATATCTATGTATTGGAAGGGCTCTTGTACCATCATCATATCCAAAAAAGTCAGTTCCACCACCAGAATATGTTAAGTAATTTTCGTTAAAATGCATATCAGGATTATAGCCAAAACCAACTGTAATAGATGCTTCTGCTTTAGTCGGAAAATCTTTTGTAACAATATCAACAACTCCACCAGTAAAATCGGCTGGATATTCAGCCGAAGCAGATTTAATAACAATAATATTTTCAAGAATATTAGTTGGAAAAATATCCATTTGTATAGTATTTCTATCTGGGTCCAATCCAGGAATATCAACTCCATTTAATATGGATTTAGTGTATCGATCTCCAAGTCCTCTTACATAAACATATTTACCACCTTGAATTGATACTCCTGGGATGCTTTTTATTGCACCTGCCAAGTCTCCAGCTCCAGTTTTTTTAATACCTTGAGCGGACAAACCATCAAGTAAAGTAACCGAATTTTTTTGCATATTTAAAATGGCCTCTTCTGTGTTCTTCCTTACGCTTGTAGTTATTACTATTGTTTCTAATAAATTTGTATTTAAGGTTACATCTAGCTCGAAAACTTCTTCTGCTGAAATAACAACATCGCTTATTTCTTTAGTTTGATATCCTACAAAAGAAAAGACTATAGTGTATGTTCCTTCTTGGAGGTCTAAGTCATATTTCCCATCAAAATCTGACATGACTCCAAATGTTGTTCCTTTTATTAAAATATTTGCAAAAGCCAAAGGCTCATTAAAATCACCATCATTAACAGTACCTGTTAACTTGCCATATTGTGCATAAATTGGAGATTGATATATAAAGAATAACAAAATAAATAATTTGTATATTTTTTTCATGTGTTTATATTTATTGTTTTTTAACGGTCACATGCTGTTCGCTATTAATCATTCCCTTGGGTGATAAATATTTTAACATGCTCGTTTCATAATCTATTTACATAGAACAAATGCTAACCATTAGAAAGCAAAATTGTTTATGGTTTGTATATTTAATTAGATTTTATTAAAAGTCTAAACCAGCTTTTGTGTTAGCATAAGTCCAACTCAAAATAGAAGTTGTTGCACCAACAGTTTGAGAACCTTGTGTTACAGCAGTAGCTTCAGAGCCAAACCCAGTAACAGTAACTGTAGCTGCTTTATTTACAAAAATGTCTTCTACATTTGTAATAGCTGCTGGTAAAACAATTTCCCAAGATGAAAATGTTAAAAGACCACTGTTATAATTTGTTGCTACACCATCATTATCTAACTCTACATCAGAGCTATCTTTAAAACCGTATGCATATATATTGCTAATAGAGCCAGTTGCACCACTTCTAAAGTCTGCATATTCGCCATTGTTTGTATTCAAGTTGCCAATAAGTGTAACGTTTTGCAATGCAAATGACCCAGTAGCAGACCCTTCAGGACCATCAATTTCTAAAGCATGATCAGAAAAATCACCTAACACTACAACAACGTTGTCTATAGTTCCAGAATATGCTTGATCGATATCAATAGCGTCATCACCTTGAGCCCAAACTAATAAGTTTGTAGGATTAACTGTTCCGCCAAAAAATTCGATACCATCATCAACATTAGCAACAACTTCAATATTGTCTATTACAGTCCCAGCTCCAACACCACCTAGTGTTAATCCATTAATTTCATTGCCTTCTCCAATTAATGAACCACCATGGCGAATAGAAACATATTGTAATACACCAGAGTTATCGTTAATATCTGTTCCTCCATAGAGACCAAAAGCATCATCAGCAGGAATACCTTCAATTTGTAATTCGGTAACATCTCCAGAGAAAGAACAAGGGGCATATCCTAATATTATAATTCCGCCCCAAAGACCTCTGTCGTTTTCATTTAAGTTTGTACCAGCAGTTTCACCCACATCAATATTATCACTTGTTGAAGTAAAGACAATAGGACTACTAGCACTACCAACAGCATTAATTTTCCCTCCTCTGGCAATTATTAGTGCCGATGCTAAAGAGCCAGAACCTGGAGTTCCTTTAATAATAGTGCCAGGATTAATTGTGAGTGTTACGCCATCTCCAACAACAACTTTTTGATTTAATTGATAAATTTTGTCATTTGTCCAAGTAGTGTTTTGAGTTATGGCTCCAGTTATTGCAACAATTTCTGTTTCTGAAGAATCGTTTCCACCACCATCTTGAATTATAGTGATTTGTTCAATAATAATTGGGGTGTCATCATCTTTAAAACAGCTAGTAAAGATTAGCGTTGTTAGCATTAAAATAGGGATTAGTAACTTTTTCATTTAATTTCTTTTTTTAAATATTATTATTATTTTCTTTAAGCAAAGAAACCATCACATTGTAAAGAAGAGGTTAATTACAAGTTAAGCTTCTGTAACAAAAACTTTATTAAAACGTTATTAATAATTCCTTTTATTTACCTTATGTAAACGTTTAATTAACATTGAAATAATTATCTTGCATTAACTTAACTACAAATTATGAATTGGGAACAACTACTCTCTTTAAAACGCTTTGGCGATACAAATAAAAGATTACGGAAAGAACAAGATGAAACGCGTTTAGGGTTTGAAGTAGATTATGACCGCATTATATTTTCTTCAGAATTTAGAAGTCTTCAAGATAAAACACAGGTTATACCATTATCTCAAACCGATTTTATCCATACGCGTTTAACACACAGTTTAGAAGTAAGTGTTGTTGGGAGATCTTTAGGGA
>CAYRVY010000108.1:0-6778 GCA_964427695.1 uncultured Flavobacteriaceae bacterium | reverse complement strand
TAAATCGAATGCACATACAATTCCACACATAATCTTTATTCTTTTATTTATAAAGCAAATATCAAATAAATGTTTCTTTTTATAAATATAATTGCTTAAAATGCTTACATATTATAACTTTATTGTTAATAATGATAAACAAATGATAGTAAAAAAAATTTAATTTGAATTAAATAGAATAATTTGTAAAGTTTAACATCTATTTTCGACTTTTAATAAAACCTTAAGAAATCTATAGTAACTATTTAACTATTTTTATCTTCTTAATAAAGTTTACATTAAACTCTAAAAAAATAAAACAAGCAAATTATGAAAAAATCAACATTTATTACAAGCATTGCTTTTGCATTTATCATGCTATTGTCAACTAATGCAAACGCTCAAAAATTTAGTGATTTAGATAAAAGCCCTATGGATGCTGCTTCTTTTCCGAGTAGTTATAAAGTATCTGATAAACAAGTAAAAATTGTTTACAGCAGACCACAATTAAAAGGTCGTGATTTAAGTAAATTAGCTCCAAATGGAAAGCAATGGCGTACTGGAGCAAACGAAGCTGCCGAAATTACTTTCTATAAAGATATGAATGTAGCTGGAACTCATGTAAAAGCTGGTACTTATACATTATCTACAATTCCTGGCGAAACAGAATGGACTCTAATTTTTAGTTCAGACCTTAACGTTTGGGGTTCTTATTTTTATAATAAAGACAACGATGTTGCTAGAATTACTGCTCCTGCAACGACAAGCGATAAATCTTTAGAAGCGTTTTCAATTGTTTTTGATGACGATGGAACTATGCATTTGGGTTGGGGAACTGCAAGAATTGCGGTTACTATGAAATAAAATATATTTAAATTATAAAAAAAGCCTTAATTTCTTAAGGCTTTTTTTATGGAATATTCAAATATTTATGCGTTTGTAAGGACACTTTCCATTTAGGATTTGCCATAACATAATTTACAATTTCTGGTACAACTTTATCACGTTTACTCCATTCAGGTTGTAAATACAAAATACAATCATCATTTACTTTTTGGGCTTGTTCTTCTGCAAATTTAAAATCGCTTTTATTATAAATTATCATTTTTAGCTCATTTGCTTTTTTATAAACTTCTTTTGTTGGAAGCTTTAATTTTTTAGGAGATAAGCATATCCAATCCCAAGTTCCTGTTAACTCATACGCTCCTGATGTTTCTATATGAATTTGTAATCCTTCAGCTTTTAATAAATCTGTCAACGGATTCATATTCCACATCAATGGTTCGCCTCCAGTTACAACAATTGTACTGCTGTATTTTGTAGCATTTTTAACAATGGCTTCAGCTTTTGTTGGAGGATGCAAGTCGGCATTCCAGCTTTCTTTTACATCACACCAATGGCAACCAACATCACAGCCACCAATTCTTATAAAATAGGCTGCGGTTCCTTTATAAAATCCTTCTCCTTGAATTGTGTAAAATTCTTCCATTAAAGGCAATAGCTCACCTTTCTCAACTAATCGTTGTATCTCTTTATCCATAAGTTTGCAAAGATATTAATTAGTTATCAGTATTCAGTTGGCAGTTGCAGTATTTACTATTAGACATTTTCAATTCATAATATTTAGAATACACGAATAAAAATCCAAAAAAAATTGGCATACTCAAAAATGCAAAAGAATTGGAGACTGAAGGCTGAGAACTGCAGACTATTTAGCTACTATAACATCAATTTCAATTTTGGCATTACCAGCTAATCCTGAAGCTGCAAAAGTTGTTCGCGCTGGTTTTTTATTAAAGTATTGTATATAAACCTCATTGAAAGCAGAAAAATCATTAATATCTTTTAAAATCACTGTACACTTTACCACATTATCTAAGGTTAAATTATGATGTTCAAGAACTGCCTTTATATTTTCTATTGTTTGTCTTGTTTCAGCTTTTATTCCACCTTCAACAAGGATTCCAAGTGAATGATCTCGTCCTATTTGTCCAGCAAGAAACAAAAAATCATTCGTTTCAACAGCGTCACTAAATGGTGTTTTTTGCCTGTTTAATTCATGTGATTTATGAAAAATGATTTTAGACGTTTCTTGTTTACAAGAAATTACTACAACCACTAAAAACAGTACTAAAATAATTCGTTTTTTATTCATGCCAATCCATTTTAAAGTTGACTAAAATTACACTATTTTTATCAAAAATTTGGTATTATGAGTAGCAGAAACAAAACCTTTTTCAATCATATAAACCAAGGCAATACATTTAAAGGCGATTTTATCACTCTTGGATCTGCGATGTTAGATGGTAAAACTATAAAAGAAGCTTTTGTAAATATACCTTTAAAAACTATGAATCGTCATGGTTTAATTGCTGGTGCTACTGGAACTGGAAAAACAAAAACACTTCAGGTTTTAGCAGAAAACTTATCAGAAAAAGGAATTCCTGTGTTGCTCATGGATATTAAAGGTGATTTGAGTGGATTGGCAAAACCAAGTCCTGGACATCCAAAAATAGATGAACGCCATGAAGAAATTGGCTTAGCATTTGAACCTAAAGAATTTCCTGTAGAAATAATGTCACTATCTGAAGAAGAAGGCGTTAGACTACGGGCAACAGTTAGCGAATTTGGTCCAGTTTTATTGTCGCGTATTTTAGACCTCTCTCAAGCACAATCTGGTATCGTTGCTGTTATTTTTAAATATTGTGATGACAATAAATTACCTCTTTTAGATTTAAAAGATTTTAAAAAAGTATTACAATATGCCACCAAACATGGTAAGCAAGAATTTGAAGAAGATTATGGTCGTATTTCTACCGCTTCAACAGGTGCTATTTTGCGAAAAGTTGTAGAACTCGAACAACAGGGAGCCGATTTGTTTTTTGGCGAAAAAAGTTTTGATGTAGAAGATTTAGTGAGAACCACAAGAGATGGTCGTGGTTATATAAATATTATTCGTTTAACTGATATTCAAGACAGACCAAAATTATTCTCAACATTTATGCTGAGTTTATTAGCAGAAATCTATGAAACTTTTCCAGAGCAAGGAGATAGTGGTCGTCCAGAACTTATTATGTTTATTGATGAAGCTCATTTAATCTTTAACGAAGCTTCGAAAACATTGTTAAATCAAATTGAAAGCATTGTAAAATTAATCAGGAGTAAAGGGATTGGTTTATATTTTGTCACACAAAATCCTACTGATGTTCCTGAAGCAGTATTGAGTCAATTAGGATTAAAAGTGCAACATGCCTTACGTGCATTTACAGCCAAAGACCGAAAAGCCATTAAGCTTACTGCTCAAAATTATCCAGATACCGAGTATTTTGACACTGCCGAAATGTTAACCTCTTTAGGAATTGGTGAAGCTCTCGTTTCCGCTCTTGACGAAAAAGGACGACCTACACCTTTGGCAGCAACAATGATGCGAGCACCTATGAGCAGAATGGACGTGTTAACACAAACAGAGCTCAATGCCCTTTATGACGATTCTAAGTTAGTCATGAAGTACAATGAAAATATAGACCGAGAAAGTGCCTACGAAAAGCTTAACGAAAAAATTAAAAAAGCTGAAGCTTTAAAAATTCGTGAAGACGAATATCTAGAACGTGAAAAAGGACGTAAATCTAAACCTAGAAGTCGATCTGGGAGCAGTTATAAAAGACAAAACCCAATAGTAAAAGTATTAACCAGTGCAACTTTTATAAGAGCTGTTTTTGGCATTCTTAAGAAGGTAATGAAATAGTGTTCAGTGTTCAGTGTTCAGTGTTCAGTGTTCAGTGTTCAGTGTTCAGTGTTGTAAAAAAAGTAAAATCAATTTTCAATCTAAATAATATTAAATGAAGTACAATTTTTTAATCTTAATTTCGTCTATAGCATTGCTTACATCTTGCAAAAAAGAAATAAACCCCTTTTTAATTTCAAAACATAATATTGGTCATTTAACCGATTCGACTCAAGTAAAAGAATTAGAATCTGTATTTATTAACGACTCTATTGTTAAATATGTAAGTGGTGACGAATTTACCGGAAACATTAACGATATAGAGGTTTATGAAAAAAGTGGTGTGCCACTTTTAGTGCTTTCTCCTTCGCAATCACTGGATTCTACAGCTACTATTAGAACAGTAAGGATTGTTGACCCTCGCTTTAAGACAGCAAAAGGCTTAACAACAAACAGCACTTTTAAGGATATTAATACAAATTACAAAATTTCTAATATTCAAAATTCGTTGCGAAATATAATTATTTCTGTACATGAGATTAATGCCTATTTTACTATAGACAAAAACGAGCTTCCAGCAAATATGCGTTTTGATATGAATTTGAAAATTGAAGCTATTCAAATCCCAGATGATGCTAAAATAAAAAGCTTTAATCTTTATTGGAGAGACTAATAATGGATTTCCACCTTCGTGGAAATGAAAAAATAATTTTCAATGAAAAAATACACCATTCAAAAATCACCCTTTGTAGTTCCTACAACCGACGGGAAATTAATAGAAGAACATTTTGGTTTGGCAACCGATAAAAATTCGCAGATAAGTATAGCGCATATGGTTGCACCTTCAGGCTGGAGTGAACCTTATCAAACACCAACTTTTGATGAATTCACCTATATTATTAAGGGGAAAAAGCAATTTATTATAGATGGCGAAACTATTATTCTTGAAGCTGGACAATCTATTAAAATAGAAAAAAACACAAGAGTTCAATATTCTAATCCTTTTGTTGAGCCTTGCGAATATCTCGCTATTTGTTTACCTGCATTTTCAATGGATGCTGTTAATAGAGAGGATTAAATGAAGAGATTACTTGTTAAATTTGTTGGTTTTTACATAAATATTTTAAGTCTTTTTTCTTCTAAATATGCAGCTAAAAAAGCGCTTAATTTATTTTCTACTCCAAGAAAAGGAAAAATAACAGAAACCCAATCCGATTTTTTAAATTCTGCATTTAAAGAAAAATTGTCATACAACGAAAATGCTATAATGACCTATCGTTGGGCTGGGAAAAAACAAACTGTTTTATTAGCACATGGCTGGGAAAGTAATTCGGCTCGCTGGAAAACATTGGTTAAAGCATTACAAAAACTAGACTATACTATCATTGCTTTAGATGCTCCAGCACATGGCAATTCTGGAAGTCGTTTTTTTAATGCGCTTTTATATGCTGAGTTTATAAATGTGGTCATTAAAAAATTCAATCCAAGCATTTTTATAGCTCATTCTGTTGGTGGTATGGCAACTGCTTTTTCTTATCACGAGTATAAATTTACAGCTATTAAAAAAATGATTTTGATTGGCTCACCTTCAGAATTAAAAGATGTTTTTAAAAGATATGTTGAAATGATGAGCTATAACCAAAACATTGAAAGACAGATAAACCAATTAATTATTGAGCGTTTTGGGAAATCTCCCAAAGAATATTCAACAGCAAGATTCCTTAAAACAGCTCCTTTTGAAGGCTTAATAATTCATGATGAAAAAGATCCTATAATTCCATATAATGATGCACTACTAATTAATAACAGTTTTAAAAACAGCACATTAATAACTACCCAAAATCTAGGGCATTCTCTTAAAAGTGATGAAGTTATAACTCATATAATTAATTTTATAAATAGATAGAATATGTGTGTTTTCAGACCTCACAGGTTTTTAAAACCTGTGAGGTCTTGATAAGTAAAAGAAGTTAAAATTTAAACGCTAATTAATTTGAGCTAAAGAATATTGTACTTTTGTAATTATGACAGATAAGCTTATACGTATCAATAAATATTTAAGCGAAGTTGGTTATTGCTCACGTCGTGCTGCAGATAAACTTATTGATGCAGGTCGTGTTACCATTAACGGAAAAGTTCCTGAAATGGGAACAAAAGTATCTTCTGGAGATATTGTTGAAGTTGATGGAAAATTAATTTCAAAAAGGAAACAAGACCACATTTATTTAGCATTTAATAAACCTATTGGTATTGTCTGTACTACAGATACTCGTGTAGAAAAGGATAATATTATAGATTTTATAAATTACCCGAAACGCATCTTCCCAATTGGTCGATTAGACAAACCAAGTGAAGGATTAATATTATTAACTGATGATGGAGACATCGTTAACAAAATACTTCGAGCGAGTAATAATAATGAAAAAGAATACATTGTTACAGTTGACAAACCAATTTCTCAAACGTTTATTGAACGCATGGCAAACGGAATTCCTATTCTTGACAAAGTGACAAAAAAATGTAAGGTTGAAAAATTAAGTAGTCAAAAGTTTAAAATTATTTTAACTCAAGGATTGAACAGGCAAATTAGAAGAATGTGCGAATACTTAAATTATGAAGTTACAGCTTTAAAACGCACTCGAATTATGAATGTTAAACTCGATATTGCTGTTGGTGAATATCGTGATTTATCTAAAGACGAACTTAAGGCGCTCAATCATTTAATTGAAGATTCTGCAAAAAGCTATAACAATCCTATTAATAAAAGAAAATAAATATGTCCATAATTCCTCCATTTCATCTTGCAATCCCTGTGCATAATCTAGAAATATGCAGAACTTTTTATCGAGATATCTTAAATTGTAAAGAAGGTAGAAGTTGTGAGAACTTGGTTGATTTTAATTGAAGGTTAATCACCTTTTTGCATTAATATTCCGTGTTTAGGTAATATATCTAAAAACTATAAATATTAAAGATTTCCCTTGATTAGTTTTATATAGTAATAGAACCTAATCATATATCTTAGCTATATTCTATGATATAACTGATATAGGTAGTATATTTGTATAAAACAAG
>CAYRVY010000107.1:1402-6793 GCA_964427695.1 uncultured Flavobacteriaceae bacterium | reverse complement strand
TAAGTTTAGCTACAGATAATAATGGTAATGGCTTGATTGAGATTTATCCAAATGATGAAGATGGAAATCAAGATATTGCTAAAGATTTGAAAGATAATATTAAAATGGCTGCAGATTTGATGGATATGTAGTTCTATAATCTTTTTAAGATAATATATTTAAAAAAGCTGTCTGAAAAGATGGCTTTTTTAGTTGTCTGCCTTAAAAGTAATTTTAGCTTCAATTTGTTGAATATTCTTCAATTCAATTTCTTTTTTTCCATTGGAGGGTTTAGTTTTTTAGCAAGTACAAAATCAAAACCATTTTTTAATTAATTAAAAACTGATATAATAATCCTATTAGTATTGCTATACCAAAACTAATTAGAGTACCTATTAAAATATACTCTGTCAATTTTCTATTTTTAGATTCTTTTAAATCTCCGAATCGAAACACAGATTTTGCAGTAATTAAAAAACCAACGGCTTCCCAATGATCGGTTATAATAAAGACAAAGACTAATATACGTTCAAGAATACCTATATATTTTCCAGCATCTTTAAGAGATTCATTACTTTCTATAAGTTTATTAATATTCCATTTTAAAAAAATGGTTTTCATTATTATTGATACAGGTATTGTTAAAAATAATATGCAAGTTAAAAGTAAAAGATTGTGTTCTGTAAAAAGTTCTTTAAAAGAGATTTGCTTATTTGTGTAAAAATAAAAGACTGCTATTATAACTATGATATGCAAAAACTGATCAATAAAAAAGAGTAAACTTAGCGTTTTCTTTTTTTGAATGAGTAGTTTAAAAGCATCAATTATAAAGTGCGAACCAGCAATTATTGTTATGATTGGCCAAAGTGATAAATCCCAAAGCAGAATTAACAAGAGTATAATATGTATTGCTATATGTATGTATAATTTTGGTGATTTAAGCTTTTGTTTTTCTTTATCTAAAACCCATTTTTGAGGTTGAAGAAAAAAATCACCAATAATATGCGCAAGTAAAAGTTTTATTAAAAGTATCATATTAAACTGCTTATTTTTTGCCTGTACATAAGGTCTAACTCTAAAATTGTGTCTAAATGTGCACGTTTTTGACGATTGCTTACTGCATTTTGGTTAATATTTATGAGCTTGCCTAATTCATTTTGTAATGCACTGGGCTTTTCGATACTTAATTTAACAATTTCTGCCGAGTTTACAGTCCAATTATCCATACTCTTTAGAGCCAATTTAAAATAAAGATTCAATTCTTCATTAATTTCATAATTTTTAGTTTTAATGCGTAAATTTTGTTTTTCCTTTTTTAAAGATTCAAGAGTTTGACCAGAAAACACAAAAGCGTCACCATTAGATTCGGTTACATCATTGCCTTGGTAAGTCTTGTTTCCAATACCAATTGCTAACCTTACGTCTAATCCTTTAATCATTTTAATACAGGCCTTTATATATACAGCTGCTTTAAAACTGAGGTGTATATCCCTTATCTCTATTTGAAAACTATCACCACGATATATTTCCCAATATTTTGCATTAGAACTTAAAGTGGATAAGGCATTTTTCAGAGAGTTTATCCATACTTCAGGGCTTATTTGTGATCTAGACTTAATAATGTCTCCTGTAATTACGCTTGTCATGATTGTGAATTTTATTATACTAGCAACAAATATATCACGTTTTTAAGCGATAAGCAAATATATCACGTTTTTAAGTGATAAGTAAAAATATCATGTTTTTAAGTGATAAACAAATGTGTTTCGTTTTTTAGAAGATAAAAAAATTTAATTCTCATCTTCTTCTGCACGTGTTAGTAAAGCCTCTGGAAGTGCTTTTTTGGCTTTGGCACCAAGTTCTTTAATTTTTTCAATACTTGAAATTAAATTTCCTTTTCCATCAACGAGTTTATTCATTGCAGAATCATAACTTTCTTTAGAAGTATTTATAGATTTCCCGATTTTTAGTAAGTCTTGAACAAATCCTTCAAATTTATCATACATTGCTCCAGCCCGTTTTGCAATTTCCAGTACATTTTTCTTTTGATCTTCTTGTTTCCAGATAGAAGAAACTGTACTTAACGTAGCTAATAAAGTTGATGTTGAAACTAAAACAACATCTTTGTCTAAAGCTTCTAAATACAATTTGTTGTTTTGGTTTAAAGCAATTAAAAGTGCTGGTTCGATTGGTACAAACATTAAAACATAATCTGGCGTATTAATTCCGTAAAGATTTGTGTATTGTTTTTCTCCTAATTCTTTAATATGTTTTTTGATACTTGATATATGCTTTTTTAAACTTTCATTTTTTATCTCTTCGGTTTCGGCATTATAATAACTTTCGTAAGCAGTTAAAGACACTTTTGAATCTATAATTAGATGTTTGTTATCAGGTAAATTAATTATAAAATCTGGTTTTTTTAACTTTCCGTGTTCATCTCTATAACCACCTTGAGTAGAATAATGAATGCCTTTGTTTAATCCAGCTTTTTCCAATAATATTTCAAGTTGTGTTTCTCCCCAATCGCCTTGCGCTTTGCTATCTCCTTTTAAAGCATTTGTAAGGTTAATTGCTTCTTTACTCATTTGAGTGTTTAGCTCTTTTAAACCTAATATTTGTTGTCTTAATGCTGCATGGTAATCAATACTTTCCTTATGAGTTTTGTCTATCTTATCTTCAAAAAATTTAATTCTTTCCTGTAAAGGATCAAGTATGTTTTTAAGATTTTTTGTGTTTTGAAGTGTAAATTTTTCAGATTTCTCTTCTAATATTTTATTGGCTAAAAGTTCAAAATCTTTGCGTAATTGTTCTTGACGCTTTTCAAGTTCCTCTTCACGTTTTAGATTTAGTTGCTTAAGATTATCGTATTCTGTATTTCTTTGAGTGAGTTCGATATTTAAGCCTTCTCTTTCATCTCTAAATTTATTGCGTTCACCTTCTGTATTTTTTAAATAGTTTCTTAATTCATTAATAATATTGTTTAGTTGATTTTGGCGTTCTTCGAGTATGCTTTTTTCACTTTTGCTTTTCAGTTTGGAAAATATAATCCCCAAAAAAGCACCAAAAACTCCAGAAACTATAATAGAAACAAGTAAAATTAGATTGTCGTTCATAAAACGAATAGAATTTATTCAAAGATAAAATTTTTAGACGGAAGATGTAAGCCCGAAGCTAGAAGTTTTTGTCTTTTGAGATTTGGTGCTTTAGTATTTCTTTTAAAAAAAATAGAATGTTAGTATAAAAACTAGTAAGTATTAGTCATATTACTATCCACACAAATAATAAAATCGGCTTTATTTTTATGTTCTTCAAGAAGTTTGTGTACATTTTCTTGAGATACTGTGGTAATAGTAGCGAAATTAATATTAGGTCGTTCTCTTAATATATACCATAAAATTCCTTCATAATAATCAGAATGATACGAACCGTTAAAATGTAGAAATGTGTATCCTTTTTTATAGTTTTTTAAAATAAAATAAGCCATAGTAGCATCTTTGGTAGCTTGAGCCATAACCAACTCTGGCGTGCCATGATTACCCATTAATTTAAGAATACTTCTATATGTTTTTATTTCAGGATCAAAAGGAATAGGCAATGGAGCAATCCATGCTTTTTCTTTTGGCGAAAGTGCGTCGAGTACATTAAATCCGTTTTTATGAACCATACTTGCATATCTTCTCGGAATATTGGTTGCTATAAATTGGAGTTTATTTTCTTTTGCAAAATCAACCAATGGTGCATAATCTGTTTTATAATTTTTCCATAGTCTTGCTAATGTATCAAGTGCTTTAGCGTCTATTTTGCCACTTAAATAATCATTTAAGGGTTCTTGGTTATCTGCTTCAAACATTTCGGCACCTAAAATAAGCTTGTTTGTTTTATTCAAATCGGAAGTTACTTCATATTGCAACCAATGTGCAATGGCATTATTATGCAACTCTCCAAATAAAATAACATCATTTTTAGCAATAGTCTTTAGCATTTTTTTGTAGGATACTTTTTTCCCTTTAGCATTATAAATAAAGGCTATGTTCTAAAAAATGACTGATATAATATATTGTTGATAATCAGTGTTTTACATTCGATTATTTATGTGTCACGCAACAATATATAATTCATATTGGAAAAACACTGCATAAAACAGCCATATATTAGAACATAGCCTAGGTTTTTAAATCTGACTAAAGTCAGCAATACGTGATTATCTAATCGCAAAAATCATTGTTCCCAATACTTTTTAAAATTGTTTCTCAAATTAAACATAGCCTTATTCGTATATTGATATCATTTCTTCATCTAAATACTTAATCCTCTGAATATTTATCCGATTTAGTAGCTTTTGGGAAATTTTTAGAAGCTAAAGCGAAATACACTAAAGTGCATAGTTTGAACTACTTTTGAGACCAATCAATAAGAAAAGAGAGAGTTACATCAGCGTTCTATAAAAATGAAAAGTTAAGAGTTAAAAGTGAGGAAGGCTCTAGTTTAATTTAGTGTTGTTTTTTTTAACCACAATGAACACAAAGGTTTACACAAAGTTCACAATGAACTATTTTTTATTTTGCTTAGTGTTCTTTGTGAATTCTTAGTGAACTTAGTGGTTAAGTTATTTTTTATAAACACAATTTTAAACTAGAGCCGTGAGGAATAAAGAATTTGGAAGATTAAACTAAAATTTCATCACAAAAGCATACTTTAGACACTTTAAGTACTTTAAACTTTAGGCACTGAATAGTTACAGTTTATGAAGTTATATAAATTATAAAAGAAACTTTGAAGCTTAATTTTAGTATAAAATATTCACTTTAGAGCACTTTAAGTACTTTTCAACTTTAGACACTTAATAATTACATTTTTAGTATAATTAGTTTAAGGTTAAAAAAAATATGTTTAATTTTCACATTCAAAGTTTTAACATATTCACATGCATTTTTCAGTAAAAAAAGCCCTTCCACATTTACTAATTTTAATAGGCTTTATAATACTTTCTTTAGCTTATTTTAACCCGGTTTTAAAAGGGAAACAAATCTTCCAGAGCGATATTATGCAATATATTGGTATGGCTAAACAACATAACGATTTTAGAGCACAAACTGGTAAAGAAACCTATTGGACAAATAGCGCGTTTGGAGGTATGCCAACATATCAATTAGGAGCACATTATCCACATAATTACATAAAAAAACTAGATCATACACTGCGTTTTTTACCTCGTCCAGCCGATTATTTATTCCTTTATTTTATGGGGTTTTATATATTGCTTTTAGTCCTTAAAGTAGATTTTAAATTGGCTGCTCTAGGAGCTTTGGCGTTTGGTTTCTCAACATATCTCATCATTATACTTGGAGTTGGTCATAATAGTAAAGCGCATGCTATTGCATATATGCCTTTAGTTTTAAGCGGAATTTT
>CAYRVY010000107.1:0-1302 GCA_964427695.1 uncultured Flavobacteriaceae bacterium | reverse complement strand
GGTAAAGGTAAACTGACCATTAATCCAGATGGTTCTCCAAAAGAAATTTCGTCAGGATTAGATCGTGACTATATTACAGCGTATAGTTACGGAATTTTAGAAACTTTTAATTTATTCATTCCTCGTTTTATGGGAGGCGGAAACAGAGAAAATGTTGGTAAAGATTCTAATACATACCAAGCTTTTATAAAGTTAGGAGCAAGTCCAATACAAGCATTACAAGAAGCAAAACACGCACCAACATATTGGGGAAAACAACCAATTGTGGAAGCTCCAGCTTATGTTGGTGCAGTAATATTATTTCTTTTTGCATT
Organism: uncultured Flavobacteriaceae bacterium; assembly: GCA_964427695.1. Classification (GTDB taxonomy): domain Bacteria; phylum Bacteroidota; class Bacteroidia; order Flavobacteriales; family Flavobacteriaceae; genus PRS1. The sequence continues at coordinate 988 of CAYRVY010000107.1, read as the reverse complement.
TGCTTTGTTTTTAGTTAAAGGAAGACTAAAATGGTGGATATTAGGTAGCGTAATAATGTCGCTATTATTATCGTACGGAAAAAATTTAGCCTTTTTAACCGATTTGTTTATTGACTATTTTCCACTTTATAATAAGTTTAGAGCTGTAAGCTCCATACAAGTTATATTAGAATTGTGTATTCCTATACTTGGTATTTTTGGATTGGTGAAATTATTTAATAATTTTGATAAGAATGATAATAAACTAAAAGCACTTAAATATACGACTGCCATTACTGCGGGACTTTGCATTATCTTTTTACTTTTTAGAGACTCTTTATTTAATTTTGTAGGGAATAATGATGGCAGATACATTCAAGGGTATGGACAAGATTTTATAGATGCTGTAAAAGCAGATAGAAAGGTTATGTTTACAAGTGATACTTTAAGAACTTTAGTTTTGGTATTACTTTCATCTGGAACGATTTGGATGTATTTAAAAAAGAAATTAACTAAAAATATAGTAGTAGTTGCTTTTGCTGTTTTAATCCTTTTTGATTTGGTTGTTGTAGATAGACGTTATGTAAACAATGATAATTTTGTATCTGCACTACAAGTAAAAAAGCCATATCAAGCTAATGAAGCAGATTTAGAAATATTAAAAGACACTACTCATTATCGTGTTTATGATCTCACTTCTGGAAATACTAAAGCATCTTATTTTCATAACTCAATTAGTGGATATCACGCTGCAAAAATGAGGCGATATAATGAATTATTGGATTTTTATATTTCAAATAATAATCTACCTGTCTTAAATATGCTTAATACAAAATATATTATTGCACAAGGTGAAGACGAAAAACCAATTGTCTATAATAATCCTGATGCTAATGGAAATGCTTGGTTTATAGAAGGTTTAAAAATTGTAGAAACAGCTAATGAAGAAATTTTAGCTTTAAATAGTTTAGACACTAAAAAGGAAGCAGTTATTGAAAGTAAATGGATT